>JBDTCD010000052.1:0-9885 GCA_039923755.1 Terrimesophilobacter sp.
CCGCGCGGAAACCTTCGGTCATGATGAACTCTCTTCGTCGGAGACAGAAACCTGTGGTTGGGTGTTCGGGTCCCGTTCCACGATGACGGTGCGCAGTTTCCTGCCGCGTCCCTCCGTGCGCTCGGCAGTGAGAACAAGACCGGCGGTCCGCGCCTGCGACCCCGTTGTTGCCAGGCGACCGAGAGACTTCGACAGCAGACCACCCACCGAATCGACATCATCGTCGTCCAGCTCGAGACCGAAGAGTTCGCCAAGTTCATCGATCGGCAACCTAGCACTCACCCGGAAACGTCCATCGCCCAGGTCGGCGACGACGACGACATCCCGGTCGTACTCGTCGGAGATATCGCCGACGAGTTCTTCAATGATGTCCTCCATGCTGACGAGTCCCGCGATACCCCCGTACTCATCGACCACCATGGCCAGGTGGTTTGACTCGAGCTGCATCTGCCTCAGCAACTCGTCGACTTTCTTCGATTCCGGGACGAAAAGGGCAGGGCGGGCCAGGCTCTCCACCGTCCTCTGATCTGCATCCTGGGGCTTCTCGAAGCTCAACCGCGCGACATCGCGCAGGTATAACACTCCAAGCACTTCATCGATGTCCTCGCCGATGACCGGCATGCGGGAGACTCCTCTGCCAAGGAAGAGCTCCATCGCCGCAGCGATCCCATCATCACCATCCACGACCACCATGTCGGTCCGCGGGATCATGACCTCGCGCACCACCGTGTCGTTGAATTCAAAGATGGAGTGGATGAGTTCGCGGTCGTCCTCCTCGAGCACATCCTGTTCGGTTGCCTCATCGACCATGCTGAGCAATTGCTCTTCCGACGAGAAAGAGACGGTGCGAGGCCGGCCCGGCGTGACACGATCCCCAATCGCTACGAGCGCCGCCGCGATCGGGCCGAGGAGAACACGGCATGCGTGAACGAGCCAGGCGCTGAACCGAATGACCGGTCGGGCATTGACGCGGCCGATCGCGCGCGGGCTCGATCCGACGAGGACAAACGAAGCGAGAGTCATGATGAACGCGGAAAGCAGGAGCGCCCACCACCATTCGTTGAACACGGAGGCGAATGCGAGCGTGACGAGCACTGCTGCTGTCGTTTCCGCGACGACCCTCATGAAGTTCACGGCGTTGACGTGAGCGCCGACGTCACCCGCGATCGCGAGCAGAGAAGCTCGTGCTCTGGATGTCAAGGCGATGTCACTCAGATCTGCCCGCGAGAGAACCCCAAGAGCGGAATCGGCCGCCGCGAGCCAGCCGCCGAGTGCGACGAGCACGACGGCGATGGTCACGAAGACCGGGATCATTGTTTCCGGCGTTTCCGCTCGTGCTGCGAGAATCCCGCGAGAATCTCGCCCTGGATGCCGAACATCTCTTTCTCTTCCGCTGGCTCGGCGTGATCGAACCCGAGAAGGTGGAGCAGTCCATGGCACGTGAGGAGAAGAAGTTCGTCGGTGAGGCCGTGGCCGGCAGCACTGGCCTGGCTTGATGCCACCTGCGGGCACAGGACGATGTCGCCGAGGAGTCCGGCGGGAGTCATCGCATCTTCGGTGCCGGGCCGAAGTTCATCCATCGGAAAACTCAGCACATCGGTCGGGCCCGGCTCATCCATCCACTGCACATGGAGTTGCTCCATTGCAGCCTCGTCCACGAGGACTATGCCGAGTTCGGCATCCGGATGAACATGGAGTTCGTCGAGCGCGTAGATCATCAGCCGTTGGAGGGATCGTTCATCAACCTGGATGGAGGACTCATTATTTATTTCGATGCTCACGAGTTGCCTCCTCGACGCCGGTGATCCCGTGGGTTCCTGCCGTCATTGAGCGAAGACCTGCGATCTTCGCGGTTGGCGTCCCCGCCTTGTTCGCGCTCGAATCGCTGTGCCTGCCGCTCGGCGTCATAGCGAGTGTAAGCATCCACGATCCTGCCGACGAGACTGTGCCGAACGACATCCTCGCTGGTGAGGCGCACGAAATGGATGTCATCGATTTCGTCGAGAACGCGAGTAACAAGTTTCAGCCCGCTCGCCCCCTCAGGGAGGTCAATCTGCGTAATGTCTCCGGTGACGACAATCTTCGATCCAAACCCGAGTCGCGTAAGGAACATCTTCATTTGCTCGGGACTCGTGTTCTGGGCTTCATCGAGAATGATGAACGAATCGTTCAGGGTCCGCCCCCGCATGTACGCGAGTGGCGCCACCTCCACGGTGCCGGTGGCAAGGAGTTTGGGAACCATGTCGGGGTCCATCATCTCGTTGAGAGCGTCGTACAGGGGCCGAAGGTAGGGGTCGATTTTGTCATTGAGGGTCCCGGGAAGGAACCCGAGACGCTCCCCAGCCTCGACGGCCGGGCGTGTGAGGATGATGCGATTGACCTCTTTGCGCTGAAGGGCTTGCACCGCTTTCGCCATGGCGAGGTAGGTTTTCCCGGTCCCTGCAGGCCCAATCCCGAACACGATGGTGTTCTGATCGATAGCGTCGACATAGTTCTTTTGGCCGAGCGTTTTCGGTCGGATACTCTTCCCGCGCGTGGTGAGGATCGCCTGGCTGAGCAGCTCTGCGGGGCTCGTCCGAGGGTCGGCCTTCAACATCTGCGCGGAAGTTTCGACTTCGGGCTCGCCGAAATCCTGCCCTTTGCGGACCATGCTGATGAGCTCCTCGACGAGCCGTTTCGCTGCGCGCACCTGAACCGGATCGCCTTCCAGCGTCACGTCGTTGCCGCGCACGAGTACGCGGACGAGCGGGAACTGGTTCTCGACCGTTTTGAGCAGGCGATCCTGCGGTCCAAGCAGCCGGACCATCGCGATCCCGTCCACCTCGAACCGCACGCGGGCATCCTGCTCGCCAGCCGGTATTTCGCTACTGGCCAAGGGAACCTTCCGCCAGTTCGCCGCCCACATCTGCACAGAGCACATGCGCATGCACATGGAACACGGTCTGTCCTGCAGACTCGCCCTCGTTGAAGATCAGGCGGTATTCGCCACCAGCAAGTTCTTCGGCAAGCTCCTTCGCCGTAGCGACGAGTTCGGCGAGCAGCGCGGGGTCGCCGAGCGCGAGTTCGGAAACATTCCGGTAGTTCTCGGTCTTCGGTACCACGAGGATGTGCACGGGAGCCTGCGGTGTGATGTCCCGGAACGCGATGATGCGCTGACTCTCGAACACGATGTCGGCCGGGATTTCGCGCGCAATGATGCGCGTGAAGATCGAGGGTTCACTGGTATCCGGCATATCCCCCATCTTAACTGGTGGCACAGGCCTTAACCGGTGGCACAGAATCGCTCGGCTCGCGCAGCCGCTCGGCTACCAGCGACCGAGGGCGCTGTTGAGAACCGCAATCGCAGCAGGCCCAGCCGTGCTCGTGCGGAGGATGCGATCGCCCATCGTGACAACGGATGCGCCCGCAGCGGCAAAACGCGACAGCTCAGCTGGTGCAATGCCGCCTTCCGGTCCCACAACAAGGAGGATGTCACGATCGTCCGTGGCAAGTTCGCTCAAGAGCTGTGAACCCGTTGGCTCCAGCACGACGAGGTGAAACTCCTCACCGAGCCTGGCGATTCCGGCTGACGATGTCATCGAACGAAGCGCAGGAATGCGGTGCCGCAAGGATTGCTTGCTTGCTTCCCGCAAAATGCTCGCCCAGCGTTCCTCGTGCTTTCGGACCTTCGGGCCTTCCCACTTGACGATGGAGCGCCCAGAAGCCCACGGAATCACACCGTCAACCCCGAGTTCCGCTGCCGCCTGTATGGCGAGTTCGTCGCGATCGTTCTTCGCGAGCGCCTGGGCGAGCCACAGCGACGGGCTTGACTCATCTTCGAAGTGCACAGATTCCACCGCGAGAGCGAATCGATCCGCCTCGACGAAGGACACCGCCCCCGCCGCAATGGTTCCCCTGCCATCCCCCACTCTCAGCTTTTCGCCCGGCCTTAACCTTCCGACCGTGACAGCGTGGCGCGCCTCGGTGCCGGTGACAACCACGACCGCACCGACTGCCGTTGCGGTTACGGCATCACTCAGGTAGAAGTGGGCCACGAGATCCGGCTCAGACGCCCAGGAAACGGTCGCGAAGCTTCTGGAAAAGCCCCTGCTGGAAATGAGTCAGTGCTGGTTCAACTGGCCTCCGCGTCGCTGCGAACTGTTTGAGGAGCTCCTGCTGTTTCGCATCAAGTTTGGTCGGCGTGACGACCTGAACACCGAATCGAAGATCTCCCCTCCCAGAGCCACGAAGGTGGGTGACTCCGCGGTCCTTGACTGTGATGACCTCGGCGCTCTGCGTCCCCGGCTTCACCTCGACGGTGACGGGGCCATCGAGGGCTTCGATGGTCGCGGTCGTGCCGAGGATGGCATCCGTCATCTGCACTTCGAGAGTGGCCAGAAGATCATCGCCGTTCCGGCTGAAGATGTCATGGTGCTTCACTTTGACTTCCAGGTAAAGGTCACCATTCGTGCCCCCTGCGGGGCCCACTTCCCCCTGGCCGGCAAGTTGAAGCCGAAGTCCAGTCTCCACCCCGGCGGGGATGTCGACCGTGACCTTACGGCGGGCGCGAACCCGGCCCTGGCCGCCACAGGTCGGGCAGGGGTTCACTATTACGGTCCCGTACCCGCGGCATGTGCCGCACGGGCTCGATGTCATCACGTTGCCGAGGAGGCTGCGTACCGAACGCTGAATCTGGCCGGTGCCCTGGCAGATGTCGCATGTGATGGGCTGGGTGCCTTTCGCGCAACACGACCCTTCACAGGTGCTGCAGACGACGGCGGTGTCGACCTCGAGGTCGCGCTTGATACCGAACACCACGTCGCCAAGCTCAATTTCGATGCGCAGGAGAGCATCCTGGCCGCGCTCGCGCCGGGAACGCGGACCGGCCGAACGCTGGGTCGCGCCGAAGAAGGTCTCGAAGATGTCTCCAAAGCCGCCGAACCCTCCACCGCCCGAACCTCCGAGGTCGTACTGCTCCCTCTGTTGCGGATCGGAGAGGACGTCATAGGCGTGGGTGACGAGCTTGAACTTCTCCTGCGCGTCCGCCCCTGGGTTCACGTCCGGGTGGAGTTCGCGAGCGAGTCGACGATATGCCTTCTTGATCTCCTCCGGAGTTGCCGTCCGCTCGAGCCCGAGCACTTCATAATGATCTGCCACACGTGTTCCCTTGGATTATTCCTCGCCAAGCAGGCGGGTGAGGTATCGGGCAACAGCGCGTACTGCAGCCATATTGTTCGGGTAGTCCATTCGTGTCGGACCGAGAACGCCGATCCGCGCGAACTCTCCCCCTGATGAGGAGTACCCGCTAGCGAGCACCGAGGTCTCGCCAAGTCCAAACGCGGCATTCTCGCTTCCAATGCTCGTTGAAAGACCGTGCTGTTCCGGTTCCATCTCTGCAAACAATCTCAGCAGCGTCACCTGCTCCTCAATCGCCTCGAGTACCGGCACGATGCTTCCACTGAAGTCCTCCGGCGTCACGGCGAGATTGGCCGCACCAGCCATCACCAGTTTCTCACCACGGTTGGCGGCGACCTGCTCGCGGAGACTGTCGACGACATGGGTGATAAACGAGTGCCGGTCCGGGTGAAAATCCTGTGCGATTCCCTCGAGGGCTGCAGCGGCATCCGCCAAACCAAGCCCGCCTAAACGAGCATTCAATTTGGCGCGGACTTCGCCGAGAAACTCCGGATCTAGATTCCCGTTCACATCGATGTGGCGCTGCTCTACGCGGCCGGTGTCGGTGATGAGCACGATCAGGAGTCGAGTGGGTCCCAGAGGAACAAGTTCGACGTGGCGAATGTGTGAGCGGCCGAGGGACGGATACTGGACCAGCGCGACTTGGTGAGTGAGTTGCGAAAGCAGCCGAACGGTGCGCAGCAGCACTTCGTCAAGATCAGTCGCGGTGCCAAGGAAAGTCTCGATCGCCTGGCGTTGAACCGCGCTCAGGGGCCGCAGGTCGGCGAGCTGGTTCACGAAAACCCGATAGCCCTTGTCGGTGGGAATTCTGCCAGAGGAGGTATGAGGAGCGACAATGAGCTCCTCCTCCTCGAGCAATGCCATGTCGTGTCGGATGGTGGCCGCCGACACTCCAAAGGCATGACGCTCGACGATTGACTTGGAACCGACAGGCTCACGCGACGCGACATAGTCCTGAACTATGACCCGCAGGACGTCAAGACTGCGATCGGAAACCATGTCGTCCCCCTTCTTCGTCTGGCACTCCACATACAGGACTGCCAATTGTATCGCGACATACCATCCTCTAGGCGTTGCAACCAGACTGTAAGGGCAGTACCTTATGGGTGAGCCTCAGCCATACCCTCAACGTGGGGGCACGCCAAGGCAAACCCAGTCGGACCCTTGCGGGAACGTACTCGATCACCTGAAAGGCACATCTCCATGACTGATCAAACTCCCCCGGCCGCAGCGCCGCAGCCGGCGGCTCCGCTCACCGCAGCAGAAGACAAGCAGTGGGCCATGTGGTCGCACTTCGGTGGCATCCTCTGGCTCCTCCCATCGCTGATCATCTACCTGGTCTTCAAGGACCGTGGAGCGCTGACGAAGCAAGAGAGCAAGGAAGCTCTCAACTGGCAGATTACGTTCCTGATCTTCTACATCGGATGGGCAATCATCGGTGCGATCATCACGACGGTTCTTGCGATGAATGTCAACTTGTGGGGACTCCTCTGGCTGCCGACACTCATCGGCTGGCTCATCTACCTCGTCAACGTGGCCTTCTCGGTCATGGGCGGAATCAAGGTCAACGGCGGTGGCAGCTACCGCTACCCGGTGAACTTCCGCTTCATCAAGTAATTCACTGAAGTTATCAGGAGAGTCGGGTCATGGGCCCGGCTCTCCTGCTTTAATGGGGGCATGTCAGACTCCATGCCGCCGCCCGTAAACCCCTACCAGACCGTCCAACCGCTCAGCCCCTCAGACGAGAAGCTGTGGGCGATCCTTGTGCACATTGGCGGGATCTTCTTCGGGTTCCTGCCTGCCCTGATCGGGTATCTCGTGCTCAAGGACCGCGGCCCCTTCATCCGGCAGCACACGGGCACTGCGCTCAACTTCCAGCTCACGATGCTCATCGCGAGCGTGGTCGGGGCGATCCTGGTGATCGTGCTTGTCGGCTTTCTGATTCTCGCGGCGGTGAGCGTCCTCATTATTGTTTTCAGCATCCTTGCCGCAGTCGCCGCTAATAAGGGCGAGACGTACGAGTACCCGCTCGCAATCAAGTTCATTAAGTAGTCGACCGATGCCCGAGACGGGCTTTGGCGCTGGCGTCACGGCGGCGGCCAGAAACGGCCCGCGCTCATTGCTCCAGCGCGCGCACCACAGCGTCCGCAAGAAGCCGACCCCGCAAGGTCAGCACGATGAGACCGCGGAAGGCGGCTTCGGCGTTCACGAGGCCATCTGCGATGAGTCCGGCGACCGCGGTACGGCCCTCGGGGCTCAACTCAGTCGTCGACAGACCATCCCGGGTGCGCGTTGCGAGCAGCACTCGCTCTACTCTGCGCGTGTCATCGTCGAGACTCTCCCGTCCGGCGGCCGGTGACTGGCCCGCGAGGATGCGATCCGCATATGCAGCAGGATGCTTGACGTTCCACCACCTCACGCCGCCGATGTGGCTGTGCGCGCCCGGACCGATACCCCACCAGTCCTGACCCTGCCAATAAGCGAAATTGTGCCGGGACCGATGCTCGGCACCTCGAGCCCAGTTGCTCACCTCGTACCAGTCGAATCCGGCATCACCGAGCACCTGATCAGCCAACTCGTACTGTTCGGCAGCGAGATCATCATCTGGCATTGCGACCTCGCCGCGCCGGATCTGGCGGGCAAGTTTCGTCCCGTCCTCAACGATGAGCGAGTACGCGCTGAGGTGGTCAGGCTTCATGGCAATGGCCGAATCCAGCGAGGTGCGCCAGTCGTCGATGCTCTCCCCCGGCGTGTTGTAAATCAGGTCGAGGCTCACGTCCAGGCCGGCCTCCCGAGCCCAGCGGACGACCTGGGGTACGCGCTCAGGGTCGTGTGTGCGTTCGAGGGTCGCAAGCACGTGCTGTACAGCCGACTGCATGCCGAAAGACACGCGCGTGAACCCGGCCGCCTTCAACGCGTGGAGATAGCCCGCATCGACGGAATCAGGATTCGCCTCGGTGGTGACTTCGGCATCGGCCGCGAGACCCCAGGTGTCCCTCACCGCAAAGAGAATTGAGATCAGATCGGTAACGGGGAGAAGGGTCGGTGTTCCCCCGCCGAAGAACACGGTCGACGCCTGACGCGCGGGCAGCCCGGCGGCATCCATCACGGTGGCTGCCAGAGCGACTTCGGCGATCGCCTGGCCCGCGTAATCAGCCCGTTTCGCCCCGCGAAGCTCGACAGACGTATAGGTGTTGAAGTCACAGTATCCGCACCGCACTCTGCAGAACGGCACGTGCACATACACGCCGAAATTGCGTTCTGCCGCGCCGATCTTAACCGACGACGGCAGCGCTCCGTCAAGCGGGGCGGGATCGGCGAGAGGAAGCGCAGACGGCGACATGGTGTCGGACCTCAGCCCAGCGGATCGGAGAGCGCGCGGAAGTATTGGCGCGTGAACATCGCCTGCACCAGCCTGAGGACCGGGTACACAGCCCACCACTGCCACGAGGACGGGCGCGAGAACGCGCGGATGGTGAGCCACACCGAGCCGTCGTCAGTACGATCCACGATGAAGGACTCTTCACCGCTTTCCGGGTGCCCTGGCAGGGTCCCGTAAGCGAAACCTTTGCGGTTCGGCTCGTCGATGACGTAAATAACGCGGCATGGAGCTGACAACCTGAAGAACCACAGCGGAACGACCAACTCGGCCGTGTCGCCCGGCGCGATCAACGGGTGACCCTCGCTGCCGTAGATGACCTCGCCGCCGCCGACCGGCGCCGGAGCCATCGGTGTCCCTGCATCATCGAAGGTAACCGGGCTGTACGTACCGTCGGTGACCTCTTGTGGCGACTCCTGAACTCTTACCTGAAACCCGCTCTTACGCTGGATCCCCCAGGTCATGGTCGCCTGCCACGCGTGTTCCCACCTCGCCGTGCCGTGACCAATGCGCGACCGACGCTCGAACGGGCGGAACCCTGCCGGCGGATACGTCATGAGGTCCGCGGCGCTCGTTCCGCCGACCGCGCCGTACGTCACCGCCTGCTGCCACGGAGAAAGCCTCGTCACAATTTCTGGTCACCGTCCCGTCGTTCGAGTTCGGTCACTAGCGTAACGATCCTTGCTATGGTCCGTGATCCTCGATACCGGGCTGGACGAACCCCAGCTCATACGCGGTGATCACCGCTTGAATTCGGTCCCGGAGGCCGAGTTTAGCCAGTAGTCGGCTCACATGGGTCTTCACTGTACCCTCCGAGACGTGAAGCCGTTCTCCAATCTCAGCGTTACTCAACCCGCGGGCAATCTCGGTGAGAACCTCGCGTTCCCGCTCGGTGAGCCTCTCCAAAACCTTGCCATCATTGTTGTGGGGTGCACGACGGACGTATCCCTCAACAAGCCGACGAGTGATACTGGGAGCGATGAGCATGTCTCCGCGCACGATGGACTTCACTCCGGCGATGAGCTGCTCCGGTGACACGTCCTTCACTAGGAATCCGCTTGCACCCGCACGTAATGCCTCATATACGTAGTGGTCGATGTCAAACGTCGTCAGCATCACGATGCGGGTTCGAGGGCTCACCGACAGGACCTCTGTGATTGCCTCGATCCCGCCGATCCCGGGCATTCGCACGTCGAGTAGCCTGACATCCGGTCGTGCAGTGCGTGCAAGTTCCACTGCCTGCGCTCCATCCTCACCCTCGCCGGCCACGGACATGTCGGGCTGCGACTCAAGTATCATCCGAAGTCCCGCGCGGATCAGCGGCTGGTCGT
>JBDTCD010000053.1:0-15726 GCA_039923755.1 Terrimesophilobacter sp.
GGACCCGACTTCGCTCTGCTCGAACAGTTGGCGGGCGAGTGCTTCATGCCTCTCGCCTACGGAGGGGGCATCGGCTCGGTTCAGACCGCTCGGGATGTCATGAAGTGTGGCGTCGAGAAAGTGATACTCAATTCGGCCGCATGGCGTAAGCCGGAACTCGTTTCGGATGTGGCCTCCGTTCTAGGATCTTCCAGCACCATGGTCTCGCTGGACGTCCAGAAGTCCCGGGGAGTGCCCCGTCGGTTTGACCATGTGTCCCACTCTGTGGACAAGAAGTCCAACCTTTCAGATGATGTGAAGGCAATGATTGCGGCGGGAGCAGGAGAGCTTCTTGTTCAAAGCGTCGAGCGGGACGGTACGATGTCGGGCCCTGACCTGCAGTTGCTGCGCGATGTCGCTGGCAACCTGCCGATTCCGGTGGTCTACGCAGGCGGGGTTTCTTCTCTCCACGATGCCAGCGATATTTGGAACCTTGGCGTCAGCGGTGTCGCCGCTGGAGCCTGGTTTGTCTTCCGCGGTCCCCACCGTGCGGTCCTGATCACCTATCCAGGTTATGACGACATCGTCGCTTCATACTCATGTGAAAATAGGTGACGGACCGATCGTTCTTGTTCTCGGAGGCATTGTGTGACTGGGTACCGAGTCTGTTCCTACTGCGTCATGGATACCAGCGCGCCCGGAATTCAGTTTGATGAGACCGGCCGTTGCAACTTCTGTCGGGAGTTTCAACGGGTTGTCGATTCGAGTCATCTCCTCAGTGACAACGCTGCCCGCGAGCTACAACTGGACACACTCGCCAGGTTGGTCAAAAAGAATGGAATACGCAAGGCTTACGACTGCATCGTGGGGGTAAGCGGGGGTGTCGACAGTTCCTGGGCGTTGGTGCAGGCCGTGAGGCTGGGTTTGCGTCCTCTCGCCGTGCATATGGACAACGGTTGGAACACGGAGCTGGCGGTAAGCAATATCTCGAACCTCATCGAGCGGCTCGGGGTAGACCTCTACACCTATGTCATCGACTGGGACGAGTACCGGCGATTGATGCAGGCATTCTTCGACTCAGACGTCATCGACGTCGAACTCCTCTACGACAATGCCATGCTCGCAGTGTGCTACCAGCAAGCCGATAAGTATCGGCTCAAGTACATCCTGTCGGGGTATAACCTCACGACTGAAGGGTTACGGATGCCGAGCGCGTGGTCCTGGCGCGACAAGCTCGATGCCACGAACATCCGCTCCATTGCCAGGAGTCATGGTGTGAAGATCAAATCCTTCCCACTCTTCTCCAACGCCCGGTTCCTCAGACACCGCCACCTCAGTGGCACCCGCTGGATTCCGTTCCTCGACTACCTCGACTACCGTAAAGATGAGGCGCTTGCCGAGCTGGTCAAAGACTACGGGTACAAGCCTTACCCCTATAAGCACTATGAAAGCGTCTTCACGAGGTTCTACCAAGGGCATATCCTGCCGGAAAAGTTCGGGGTGGATAAGCGTAGAGCGCACCTGTCAACTCTCATCGTTTCCGGGCAACTCGGTCGCGATGAGGCCCTCGAATCCTTGGCGCACATTCCCTACCCGAGCGAAGAGGACCTCGAGCGCGACAAGCAGTTTGTCGTCAAGAAGATGAACTGGACACGCGAAGATCTTGAGAGTTATCTTCACCGACCGGAACGTCTCCACGACGAGTGGCGCACCGATCCGGTGAAGAAGTGGGTGTGGCCGTTCCTTGACCGATTAGGGAAACTCCGCGACGCGATCGTGAAACCCAAGATCGGGTTGTAAGCAGTTTTCGCCGGCGCGCGTCGAACACGATACTCATCACGTGAACCGGTTGGAACACTGCGTATCAACCACCGTTACACCGAAGCTGACCCGATGACAAAGGTGGGAATCGTGGCGCGTAATTCCGGGCTCGTCACCCCGCGACCGTCGACCACGGTGCGCGCACCCGGGAGGTGTTCCGCCCGCACCAACTCGAATTCCTTATGGTTTGTCTGCACGATGACGGCATCCACCGGCTCGCCAAACTCGTAGTTCTCGAATCCAAGGTTCTCGAGCTCTTCCTTCGTGTACATCGGGTCGTTGACGACAGCAATCGCACCGGCTTTCGTCAACTCATCGACGACATCGAAGACTCCGGAGAACGCCGTCTCCTTCACTCCGCCGCGGTAGCTTGCACCGAGCACCGCGACGCGCTGGCCCTTCAGCGAACCGTGGTGCTTGCCCAACAGCGTGACCGCGTAGTGCGGCATCCCGCGGTTTGCCGCCCTCGCCGCTCGCACGATGGTTGCGTCGGGGTCGTTCCACAGGTACATCTGGGGGTAGATCGGGATGCAATGGCCGCCCACCGCAATCCCCGGTTGATGAATGTGGCTGAACGGCTGGCTGTTTGACGCCTCAATAACGCCGTACACGTCGATGCCCTGGCTGTCGGCAAACCGGGCGAACTGGTTGGCGAGGCCGATGTTCACATCGCGGTAGGTGGTTTCTGCGAGCTTGGCAAATTCGCTCGCCTCGGTGGAACCCAGGCTCCATACGCCGTTGTTGCGGGCAAGGTCCGACCGTTCGTCGAAGTCAAGCACCTCGCTGTAGAACTCGATGCCGCGTTGGGTCGAGGCCTCATCGATACCGCCGACGAGTTTCGGATATTTACGCAGGTCGGCGAACACGCGCCCGGTGAACACCCGCTCCGGGCTGAACACGAGGTGGAAGCCCACGCCTACTGTGAGGCCCGACAATTCCTCCAGCATGGGGGCGAAATGGTTCCTCGTCGTCCCGACCGGCAGTGTCGTCTCGTACGAGACGAGTGTTCCCGCCTTCAGGCCGCGACCGATAGATTGTGTGGCATTGTCCATCCAGCCGAAGTCGGGCACGCCATCGATGTCGACGAAGAGCGGAACGACGACCACGACGGCGTCGCTGTGGGAGACGGCATCTGTCGTCTCGAGCGTTGCAGTCAAGGCCCCGGATTCCACCACTTCGGCAAGCTTCTCCTGAAGGAATGCTTCGCCGGGGAATGGCTCTGTTCCGGCATTGATGAGGTCCACGGTGTGCGGGTTAACGTCGGCGCCAAATACGGTGTGCCCTTTGCTTGCGAACTGCACCGCTAGTGGCAATCCGATCTTCCCCATGCCGACGACAGTGATGTTCATGGGCTTCTTTCTAGTTCAGTCGATGGGTGAGGCCATCGGTCACAAGCTTCTCCGCGATGTCCACGACATCCGCCCCCTGCTCAAGCGTGACGATGTGGCTCGTGTCGCGGGAAAGGATCGCATCGCGGAACGCTTCGTGCTCGGCGAGGAGCGGTTCCTTCTTATTCAGTGCGAAGCGGATGACGTCGCCTTCGCTGACGCCCCGGAACGCGGAAACGCCGGTCCAGTTGCTCGTGCCGATGCCGTTCTCGAAGTAGGTGAGGTCTGCGGTGAGAGTATCGGCGACAAGTGCGCCCTTCTCTCCCGTGACGATCGTGGTGCGCTCCTTGAACGGGGTGAGCCAGTTAACGGTGTGGCTCGTGATCGTCCCCTTGCTGAGGGTGCCGATCGCCACCAGCATGTCCTCGTGTGGGCGACCGCTCCGGTGGGTGGTGCGCGCGTTCACACTCACGTAGCTTTGCTGGCTGACCCACGCCGTGAGGTCGATGTCGTGGGTGGCTAGGTCTTTGATGACGCCCACGTCGGCGATGCGGCCGGGGAACGGCCCTTGCCGACGTGTGGCGATCTGGTAGATGTCGCCGAGCAGGCCGTCTTCGATCCGGATGCGCATGGACTGCAGCGCCGGATTGAACCTCTCGATGTGGCCAACTCCGCCGACGAGGTTCGCGCTGCGGAACAGGTTGACGAGTTCTCTGGCCGCTTTGGTTGTATGTGCCACGGGCTTTTCAATAAGGGCGTGGACGCCGCGTTCCGCCAGCGCACGACCCATGTCGAGGTGGTAAACGGTCGGGGTCGCGATGACCGCGTAGTCGACCAGACCAAGGAACTCATTGAGATCCCGCGTTACCGGCATGCCTTCCACGGTGGGCGGCACGCCATCCGCCGGGTCGTAGACACCCACGAAGTCGACGCCGTCAAGCGAGTTCAGGACGCGGCAATGGTGGCGCCCCATCAGCCCGAGACCGAGAACCCCTGCCCGCAGAGTGGTTGCCATCAGCTTCCGGCCCCTGCGACCTCGTTCACCGCGGTGGCGATCGTCTCGAGCTCTGCGTCGCTCAGTGTCGGGTAGATCGGGAGGGACAGCACCTGGCGCGCGGCGAGTTCGGTGGCGGGCAGGTCCAGCTCGAGCCCAAACGAGGGGAGGCGGTGAATGGGGGTTGGATAGTAGACGCCGCTGCCGACGCCGCGAGCAGCCAACTCCTCCGCGAACCGGTCGCGGTCGTGACCGACGACACGGATCGTGTATTGGTGGAAGACATGCGTCGCCCACGGCGCGATAGGCGGAGTGATGACGCCCTCAATGTGCTCGCTCAGGAACGCCGCATTGGACTGCCGTTTCGTCGTCCAGTCCGCAAGCTTTCTGAGTTGAACCCGGCCGATCGCCGCGTGGATGTCCGTCATCCGGGTGTTGAAGCCGAAGATCTCGTTCGCATAGCGCTTCTCCATCCCCTGGTTGCGAAGGAGCCGCATCTGCCTGGCTACCTCGTCGGAGGCGGTGGTGACCATGCCACCCTCACCGGAAGTCATGTTCTTGGTCGGGTAGAACGAGAATGATGCTGCATCGCCCCAGGCACCAACCGGTTTTCCGTTCACCGCTGCGGCGTGCGCCTGGGCGGCATCCTCGACCAGGAGGAGGCCGTGACGATGTGCAATACTCTCCAGGGCTACAAGGTCTGCGGGATGCCCGTAGAGGTGCACGGGCATGATCGCCTTCGTTCGCGGCGTGATCGCGGCTTCCACCGCCGCCGGATCAAGCGAAAAATAGTCGGTCTCGATGTCGGCGAAGACGGCGGTGGCGCCGGCGAGTTGCACGGCGTTCGCCGTCGCGGCAAAACTGAACGAGGGCACGATCACCTCGTCGCCAGCGCCGATGCTGAGGGCAATCAGTGACATGTGGAGGGCAGATGTTCCAGAGTTCACGGCGATCGAGTGACGCCCCTCGACGAGTTCGGAGAACTCCTTCTCGAATGCGGCGACCTCTGGGCCCTGCGCGAGCATGCCGGAGACCATGACGCGATCGACGGCCGCCCTTTCCTCATCACCAATGAGCGGCTTTGCTGCAGGAATCATGAATCCTCCACCTCAATCAGGGTGTTGCCGTCGACCTGCCGGTATGTGTCGTTGGTCTCCGGGCAGATCCACACGCCATCCGACTGTTCCACCAGTGGATGTCCGGCGCGGCCGACCCAGCCGACTCGACGTGCGGGATTGCCCACCACGAGTGCGAAGTTGGGGACGTCTTTCACCACCGTTGAACCCGATCCCACGAGCGCCCACGCACCGATGGTGAGCGGTGCGATGCACACACTCTTCGCGCCGATCGATGCGCCCTCGAGAACGGTGACACCAACAGCGTCCCAATCGGAGGCCGACTTCGGCGTGCCGTCTGCGTTGATAGCACGGGGGAACTGGTCGTTCGTAAACACGACAGCCGGACCGACAAAGACGCCTCGCGCCAACTTCGCCGGTTCGTAGACGAGAGCGTAATTCTGGATCTTGCAGTTGTCGCCAACCTCGACACCGGTGCCGATGTAGGCTCCACGGCCGACAATGCAGTTTTCGCCGATCGTGGCATCCTCACGCACCTGGGCGTAGTGCCAGACCATCGCGGAATCGGCAACCCTCGCGGAATCGGCAACGTCCGCTGTGCTGTGGATGTTGGCGCTGTTCGCGGCCATGCACGCTCCAGGAAGCTTGATTAAGGGGGTAACCCAATCTTATTGGCTCCTGCTCCGCACAACGTTCAGACCATAACTGGGGCCATTGTGATCAGAGTGAAAATTGTTAATTACCTTGATTTTTGAGTAGTTTCCCTTAGTCTGAATTGACGGGGAGTCGTGGGGCGGGGTATTCATGCGTGACAATTTGAGCCGGAAGCTTGTCCAAGCGAGCCCTGTGAAGCGCGCGGTCGCCATCGTGTCGGCCGCACTGATGATCGCCGCTGGCCTTGTTGCCGCATCTCCCGTCGGCCCGGCATCGGCGTTGAATGTCAGCGAGTTCGACCGCGGTAACATCATCAGCGACGCAAATTTCTATGACTCCAACGCGATGAGTGAAGCGCAGATCCAGGCCTTCCTGAACGCGCAGATCGGCACGTGCAACAACAGCCTTTGCCTCAATATTCTCCAACAGGACACCTATAGCCGACCGGCGGACCGCACGGTGTGTGCGGCATACCTCGGTGCTGCAGCCGAACCCGTATCTCGAATGCTGTTCAAGATACAGCAGGCCTGCGGCATCAGCGCGAAGGTGCTGCTCGTCACCCTCCAGAAGGAGATGGGGCTCGTCACCAGTAAGGCGCCAACACAGGGGCGGCTCAACGCCGCCATGGGCTATGCGTGCCCAGATACGGCACCGTGCAATTCGGACAAGGCCGGCTTCTACAATCAGGTCTATATGGCTGCCTGGCAGTTCAAGCGCTACAGCGTTCCGGACGTCTGGGGCGGCTTCTGGGCCGGGCAGGCCAGAAACATCCAGTACAGCCCCAATTCCTTGTGCGGGTCGAAGTGGGTGACCATCAAGAACCGCGCGACGGCCGCACTCTACAACTACACTCCTTACACGCCGACGGATGGTGCGCTTGCCGCGTACCCAGGACCCGCATCCGGCGCGGACGCGACCTGTGGCTCTTACGGTAACCGCAACTTCTGGTTCTACTACTACAACTGGTTCGGAAGCCCGACCGACATTCACCCGACCGGGATCACCATCGACCGCCAGGGCGGAGTTGACCGTTTCGACACTGCGCTGCAGATCTCGCAGCAGGCCTTCCCGGACCCCGCAACGAACCCTGTTCCCGTGGTGTACATCACCGACGGAATGAATTTCCCCGACGCGCTGAGCGCTGCTCCGGCAGCAGCCAAGGACCGAGGGCCACTGCTTCTGGTGAAGCAGAACGAACTTCCTACAGCAGTCGAGACAGAAATCATGCGGCTGAAGCCGGCAAAGATCGTGGTCGCGGGAATGGAGGGATCGATTTCCGAAGCGGTCTTCACGCAATTGAGCAAGCTCGCGCCGACAGTTCGTGTCGGGGGAGTTGACCGCTTTGATACGTCCCGACTGATCGCCCAAGCCACCTTTGCTGCAGGCACGACGACAACCGCTTTCATTGCAACGGGCACGATGTTCCCCGATGCACTGTCGGCGAGTGCAGCAGCGGGGTCCCTCGGTGCGCCCGTGATCCTCGTGCGCGGAACAGACACCGCGGTGGATCAGCCCACGATCGATCTTTTGCAGAGCCTCGGTGTGACGAAGATCTTCGTCACAGGCGGTCCGGCAGTGGTGACGCCAGAACTCGTGGCCTCTCTCGCCCTGGTGCCTGGAGTCACGAGCGTCACCAGGTACGGCGGCGACAACCGGTTCATCGTCTCAGCGGCCACCAACCGGGCATCCTTCACGAAGAGCGGCATGATCTATGTGGCTTCCGGATTCGAGTTCCCGGATGCACTGGCCGGGGCCGCCGTCGCGGGCATGAACAAGGTGCCGCTGTACCTCACGCCGTCGACCTGCATCTACACGAGCGTGCTCGAGGACATGGGTAACTTCGGTGCGACAACGATGACGATTCTCGGAGGAACCGGCATTCTGGGGTCAGGCGTGTCGGGGTTCACGAACTGCCACTGAGGCTTTCTTCCTAGAATGTTCGAGTGAATGTTCTCGTCACCGGCGGTGCCGGCTATATCGGTGCCCACCTGGTGAAGGTTCTGGTGGATCGCGGTGACACAGTGGTTGTGGCAGACGACCTCGCGACAGGTTCGGCAGGGCGTATCGGCATCGTGCCGATCATTCAGCTCGAACTTGCCGCGGATGGAGCGGTGGAAGCGATCGCCTCAGCACTTCGCACCCACCGGATCGATTCGGTCGTGCACTTCGCCGCCCGCAAACAGGTGGGGGAGTCCGTCGTTCGGCCTGCGTGGTACTACCGGGAGAACATCGGCGGCCTCGCTAATGTGCTGCTGGCGATGGAGCGGGAGGGCGTCTCCCGGTTTGTTTTCTCATCCTCAGCGGCCGTCTATGCCGCATCCGACCGGCCCCTCGCCGAAGATGATGCGACCGCGCCGCTCAGCCCCTATGGCGAGACCAAACTCGTCGGAGAGTGGCTCGTGCGGGACGCCACCGCAGCCTGGGGACTGCAGGCGGTGAGCCTTCGCTACTTCAACGTGGCAGGGGCAGGTTCCCCGGAACTCGGGGACACCGCGGCACTGAACCTCGTGCCGATGGTGTTGGAGAAGCTCGATGCGGGGCACGCGCCGACGATCTTCGGTGCGGACTATCCCACCGGTGATGGCACGTGCGTGCGTGATTACGTGCACGTGCAGGATGTCGCCGACGCCCATCTCGCCGCCATAGACCGCGGGTCGACGCTTGGCCCCGGCCATCATCTTTTCAACATCGGAACGGGCACTGGTGCCAGCGTGCGGGAGATCATTGACGCGATCCTCGCCGTCGCCGGGGTGGACGTCGAGCCGGTTGTCGTGGCGCGGCGGCCAGGGGACCCGGCAACAGTGGTCGCGGCGGTGGATCGCATCCGTGAGAAACTCGGCTGGGTGGCCCGATTCGGGCTCGAGGACATCATCGATTCAGCGTGGAGATCCCACGAGTACTTCAGGAAAGCGGGACGACCATGAAGCGTGCACTCATCACCGGCATCACCGGCCAGGACGGGATGTACCTCGGTGAGCTCCTCGACGCGAAAGGGTACGAGGTCTACGGTCTAGTGCGTGGCCAGAACAACCCGAAGGTTACGATCGTGCAGCAGGTGCTGCCGAACGCGAAACTGCTGTACGGCGACCTCACGGACCTGGGATCGCTGCTGCGCGTGATCGAGACCGCCGACCCGAGCGAGGTCTACAACCTCGGAGCGATCTCCTTTGTCGCCCACTCCTGGGAGAACGCGGGAATGACCACCGATGTCACGGGCAAAGGTGCCCTGAACATGCTCGAAGCGACACGCATCCATGCCGGGGGTGACCCAGCAAGAATCCGCTTCTACCAGGCCTCCAGTTCAGAGATGTTCGGCAAGGTGCAGGAGGTTCCCCAGCGAGAGCACACCCTGCTGTGGCCGCGTTCCCCGTACGGCGTCGCCAAGGTCTTCGCGCACTACATGACTATCAACTACCGCGAGTCGTACGGAATGCATGCCTCCAGCGGCATCCTCTTCAATCATGAGTCGCCCCGCCGGGGGATCGAGTTCGTGACGCGTAAAGTCTCGACCGCCGTTGCCCGCATTGCACTGGGCAAGCAGGACGCTCTCACGATGGGCAACCTCGACGCCAGCCGCGACTGGGGTTACGCGGGCGACTACGTCGATGCAATGTGGCGGATGATGCAGCAACCGGTCGCCGACGACTACGTGATCGCCACCGGGAAGACCCACACCATCCGGGACCTGCTCGATGTCGCCTTCGCGCACATCGGAATTGACGACTGGTCCGGGTACGTGAGTTACGACAAGAAGTATGAGCGGCCCGCCGAGGTGGATCTGCTCATCGGCGACGCGAGCAAAGCGCGCGATGTTCTCGGTTGGGAGCCGCAGGTTGCGTTCACGGAACTCATCCAGATGATGGTGGATTCCGATCTTGCCGAGCAGGAAACGAAGGACTGACTGTGGCACTCGCTCTCATCACCGGTGTCGCGGGCCAGGACGGGACATACCTGAGCCGTGCGCTGGTGGGTGAGGGGATGGAGGTGCATGGGATCGCGCGCCCCGGCTCGGAGTCGGTGATCGAACCGGGTGTCATCGTCCATCGCATCGATGTGAGGGATGCCGATGCCCTGACCGGCCTTATCGCCGACCTCCGTCCAGCCGAGCTCTACCATCTCGCTGGCCAGAGTTCTGTCGGCGCGTCCTGGCAGGATCCACTCGGTACCGTCCAGCAGACGGGCGCTCCCGTTGCGGCCCTGCTGGCGGCGGTGAGCATGAGCAGCCCGGGAACCCGATTCGTCAACGCCTCCAGTTCGGAGATCTTCGGCGCCGCTGCAGCACCCCAAAACGAAGCCACCCCCATCGCGCCGGTGTCTCCATACGGTGCAGCAAAGGCCCTCGGCCACTTTCTCGTGAACAGTTTCCGCGCTCGCGGTCTTCACGCATCGTCCTGCATTCTCTATAACCACGAGTCGCCGCTTCGGGATGAGCGTTTCGTCACGGGAAAGATCGCCACCGCTGTCGCGCGGATCGACGCGGGCCTGCAGGACGTGTTGTACCTCGGCGACCTCACCGTCGAGCGGGACTGGGGCTGGGCTCCCGACTACGTGGACGCTCTTCGCCGTGTCGCGCGGCACAGTGCGCCAGCAGACTACGTGATTGGCACCGGCGTCTCTCACAGTATCCGCGACTTTGTTTCTGCGGCGTTCAGCGCCGTGGGGATCCATGAGTGGGAGCGTTTCGTGCGCACCGATCCTGACCTGGTGCGTCCAGCGGATCCGGCCACCCAGCGCGCGGACAGCACGAAGGCGCGCATGGTTCTCGGCTGGGCGCCCACAGTCGAGTTCGACGGGATTGTCTCGGCGATGGTGGGTCACCGCATCGACCAGCTCACATCCGCGACCTGATCCCGGTCAATCGCGAGCAGAACTGGACCTGCTGCGAGTCGGCCGCAAGGTTTCGAGGACTGACCAACGCGGCCTTCGGCCCGCTACGTCAACGGTTACCGGGTGCCGCGCCCTCGTGGGGCAGGTCTGGTCGCCCTGGCACGGTGGCGAACGCCTGACGCCAACTGAGCTCTCGCGAGGCTTTCACCGTGCAGACGACGAGAGTGAGCCAGCCGAACGATACCAGGATCGAACTCTCCGCCAACGACGTGGTGATCATCGCGAGCAAAACCAACGCAGGCCAGGCGAAGACGACGCTGCGCTTCGCAACTGCGAGCAGCCATGAGCGCACGAAGGCCAGGGCCACCAGGATCAGAAAGGCGACCAGCCCGGCGAGTCCGAGTTGCAGCGCCACGTCGAAGAAGGCATTCGCAGCGGAATCTGGTGCACCACCGGGGAACTGCTGGAATCCCACGAACGGCACAAGCTCACCACGCCATGCCCCGATCCACCCCCAGCCTTCAATTGTGTGGGCAGAGATGAGCCCCATGATGCGGCGCCAGAGGTTGAGGCGGTAGGCGAGGTCCTTTGTGGCATCCAGGATGCCGATGATCTGCGAACGGAAGACCCACGCCAAAATGAGGGTGATAAGACTGGTACCCAGAAGGCCGAATTGCCAGAAGCGCCGACGTTCAGCCTTGACGCGTCGGAGCGCCCACAGCGCAAGGGAGGCGGTGCCCACGACAGCCGTCGCGCCGATCGCCACCGGTGATTGGGACAGCAGAAGGCACACTGCGGCGAGTGAGATCGACCCGACAGAGGTACCGCGCCTCACCGAGCGCGTCCGTAGCTCTGTCGCGAACGTCACGAGGGCGACGATGGCAATCATCCCGAGCTGATTGCGTGAACCGACGATCCCCTGGATCGGACCGAATCGGTCCAGTTCACCGGTAATGCTGAGGAAGTGGATGGGCATGTCGATGAGCAGGCCGGAGAAGACTTCCATGATGATCGACACCAGAAGCGTCACCCTCAACACATCGCCGAATGCCCGCACAATCTGGATAGTGTCCCGCAGCAGTGCAACGGAGACGGCCAGGACACTGAAGGCGAAGAGGTAAGCGAGGCTGCCGAGTGTCGCCCATTGGTAATTGCTCCAGAACACCGTTGCTGCGGTCCACCCCAGGAAGACGAGGAGCGACACCGGCAGCAGACCACTCCACTCGATCTCCCCGCGCTTCCCAATGAGGATCGTTGCCCAGAGTGCGAGCAGGGTGCCGAGGATGCCGAACAGGCCCGCCCATCCGATGGTCTGAGTGATCGCAAAGGTGAGTGCAGCGGTGCCGATCGTCGCCGTCGTCAGGACCGTAACGAAGCGAGCAGACGACAGGAAGGCGATGAACACGTCAAAGCGCTGACCCGTCTTCACAGAAGTTCCCGGCGTTTCGTTTTGACCGCGACCACGACCAGTATCGCGAAACCGTATTCCGTTATGAGTCGGCTCTCCGCGAGTGACTGCACGGCGAGCGCCACCAATACGAGCAACGGCAACAGGGTAATCGCGCTGTGCCGTAGCGGCGCCCCCGGGGCCTTCTGGGGTCGGTCAACGGCATGCTGCCACGATTTGATGAGCGCGGCGCCGACGAGTGCGATGAAGAGGAGGAGGCCGACCAGCCCAAGCTGAAACCAGACATCCAGCCAGGTGTTGTGTGCCTGCAACTGCCGCACACCCGATCGGAATACCAAGTTGTGGAAGGGGTCAGCCCACGGGACCCAGTAGCTGACCCAACCCCATCCGAAGGCCGGCCTTTGCTCAGCGAGGTCGATGACCTTCTGCCAAATACCGAGCCGCCCCGTGAGGTCCGAGCTCTTGCCGAGAAGGTCGAGGAGGTGGGAGCGCAGCAGGAACGCCGTGACAACGCCGGCCGCGAGGACGGCCGCGCTCGCGGAATAGACCAGGACACGTCCGCGCCCCGTCTTCGCATGCCGGACGAGAAGCACCACGAGCAGAACGACGGCGACACCTGCTGCAGCCAGCGTCACCGTCGCCGACTTCGTCATGAGGATGGTTGCCGCGGCGAGCAGGAGCCAGATTGCGCCCGACATCCTGCGCACGGTACCAGAAGCCAGCTGAATCCCGAACACGATCACGGCGAGAAGCGCGATGAATCCCAGACTGTTTGCATTGCCGAGGATGCCTTGGATGCGGCCATCGCCGAAAACGTCGAAGAGTTGGTCCCGCGACCACATCAACATGTCGGGAATCCTGTTGTACGACGCATAATTCACGCCCGGCTGGCCGAAGAACGGCAGGAGCCGCTCGCGCAGGACGACAGACACAAACAGCTCGAAGAGGAGCGAGACGCCGATGATGAAGCGCAGAACCAGCCCAAGGGCGCGCAGGAGCTCCGCCCAGGTGAAGGTGATCGCAAGTGCCACAGCATTCACAACGATGAGCCAGGTCGTGAACAACCCGAGCGCCGTCGCCGCCGGGTAGTGGGACCAGAAGATCGAGACCGTCGCGAAGGTGAGGAATGCCAGAAGCGGAAGCGGCATTCCGCCGATGGCCCAGCGACTTCGTTGGAGCCACAGCAGCCAGCCGGCACACAGCGTCATGGCGATCGCGATGGTGCCGAAGAACCACCAGCCGAGTGCGAGGCGCCACGCGTCACCGGCGAGCAGGGTGAACAGGACGAGGCTCGAGAAGGCGAGACGGATGCGCGCGTTCTCCAACATGACCGCAAGCCTATTTGTTCGCGGGGTATGGGCCTATTTGTTCAGGGGGTAGGGCATATTGGTGCCACCGGAAGCGACCTATTCGTCCGACCGGGAGCGGCCATTGGCCCGCGCGGGAGCGACCTATTCGTCCGCGCGGGAGCGGCGGGGATTTTTTGGGCCGCAGTGGCCTGATGATAGCGTGATCCGAACCGCCCAGCCGTGAAAGGAATGCCATGTTTGTGGCTATCGCCAACACCCCTCGAGGCTATGCGTGGGGGTCGACGACGGCCATCGCCGGGTTGTTCGGGACAACGCCATCCGGAGGCCCGGAGGCCGAACTCTGGCTGGGGGCCCACGCCGGTTCGCCCGCCCGGATCGTCAACCCTGATGCGGTGGGTGGTTCATCGGATCTTGCCGAATGGATTGACGCCGAACCAACTCGAGCGCTCGGGGGGCACCCGCGGTTGCCCTTTCTCATGAAGGTGCTCGGTGCATCCGCCCCGCTGTCGCTGCAGGCGCACCCGACGCGTGCGCAGGCGCTCGAGGGGTTCGAGCGGGAAAACAGGCTCGGGATCCCGCTGGACGCGCCGCACAGGAACTACCGGGACGAGTATCCGAAACCCGAGGTCATCTTTGCGCTGAGCGAGTCGTTTGAGGCTTTGTGCGGGTTCCGACCGATCGAGGAAGCGCGAATCGTCTTCGAGGCTATGGGCTTGGAGGAGCTCATTCCCCGCCTGGCCGATCTGCCAACCCTTTTCGCATGGCTCATGGCTGGCGGCGACGAGGTGGCCGCGATCATTGCGCGCGTCTCGGCCCGTGCCGCCGCCCTCCCCGGTGGCCGAACGAATTTGAAGGAGATCCGCACCGATAACGGTGAATCGGAGGCGAAAGAGGCCAGCACGGACAAAAACTCCGTCGTTTTGGACGCCATGGAGACCGTGCGGATCCTGGCCGAGGCGTACCCGGGGGATGCGGGCATTGTCTGCGCCCTCCTGCTGAATCGCGTGACCATGCGGCGCGGCGACGCTTTGTACCTGCCTGCCGGCAACATCCATGCCTACCTCAGCGGGCTCGCGATCGAAGTGATGACGGCCTCGGACAATGTGCTGCGCGGCGGCCTCACGCCTAAGAACATCGACGTGCGCGAGTTGCTGCGCGTGCTCGACTTCACGCCCGGGCCGCCCCCATGGCTGCTACCGGATTCGGTTTCGCCTCGCCTTGACGTGTTCCGGCCCGGAAACCGCGACTTCGTGCTCGCCCACGCGACGGGTGAGGCGGAGCTGGACTTCACCGGTCCCGCCATCGCGCTCTGCACGTCGGGATCGATGACACTGCGCGGGGCGACGTCGACGACTACGTTGTCCCGCGGCGATGCGGTGTACATCACGCCGGATGAGCGGCGCGTGTCGCTGTCTGGGACGGGAGACGTCTTTATCGCGACGACTCCGTGACGGAGTGAACGAAAACGAAGGAGCTATCTCCGATCCGCGGTAATTCGCGCTGTGACGGCGGTTCTGCGCGAGAATCTCCTTCGTTTTCGTTTACGTCACTCGGGCGGTGTTCGGGCGGGCGTGACTCATCGCGGCCGACTACTCGTCCACAGGTTGTGGGTGGGGACGAAGTCCACGGGCGCCACGCGATGTCGACAACGATCAGCCCCGAACCCGCGAAACTCGGCGTATGTTCGGCATCGCCCACGTCATCCGCGCGAATGGCTACTTCCTTCGACGCCGTGATCTTCTCGCGCTCGGGTGCACGGATGGCCGTCTCCGGTGTGCCGTACGTGATCACACGATCTTCCGCGTCAGGCATGGTTGGTATTCTGTGCCGGAAGCGCCGGGCCCGGCGGTGCGGGCGGTCCGCGTGGGTGGGCGCCTGACCGGTGTCGCCGTCCTAGAGAGCCACGGCCTCCGCGTCCCGAGGCGCGCGCAAGTCGATGTCGCGGTGCCCAGACACGCATGCCGCCTGCGGCGGCCCGGTGACCGAGGCAAGCGCCTTGACTCTCGCGACGAGGTGCATACCCATTGGACTGACCCCCGCGTCGCTCTGCTTGGAGGTGCGTCTCGCTGGCGAGTAAGCATCGATGACGCACTCGTCCACATCCTTCACGCGGAGTGCAGAGACATCGCAATTGCCTGTTGCAGCGCCGTGATGCACCGCTTCCGATGGCCGAATCAGCGGATGGACGCGGTGTTTGAGCGTGCGCCGATGCGCGTGCGAAGGTGGCGTTGCCGTGTCAACGGATCCGATGAATCACACGGCGAAACTTTCGTTCGCCTGTGGTGCGAGGATGCCGGAATTCGGTGGACGTCACAGCCGCGCATTGCCG
>JBDTCD010000054.1:0-17249 GCA_039923755.1 Terrimesophilobacter sp.
CACCCTTCATGCCGTCGCCCATGGCGTCACCGAGAGGACGATCTCCATCAACGCGGTGCAGGAAACGTTTTCATCTGCCCACTCCTCGCACTAAATCTCCGCAAGACCGCGAACCCAACTAAAGGGAAAGGAGTCTGACATGACACAGTTCACGATGACCCGCCCGAAAACACGCCTCGGTCTGCACAGCAACCGCACCTGATACACGCGAATAGTCAGGCAGACATCTTTCCCACCCCGCTATGTGGAGTTCGCGCCGGATTACGATCGCAGTATGGTCGCACAACGACAAAGCGGTACTGGTGCCGAGCGGGAACGTCTGGCTCTGACGAAACGAGATCCGTCCTGGCAGGACTGGGGCCCGTACCTCGCCGAGAGGGCGTGGGGCACCGTGCGTGAAGATTACAGTTCCGACGGTGATGCATGGGCGTCGTTCCCCCACGACCAGGCGCGATCACGTGTGTACCGGTGGAATGAAGACGGCATGGCGGGTTTCTGCGATCGGGACCAGACGTGGTGCCTGAGCCTTGGCTTGTGGAACGGGGTTGACCCGATCCTGAAGGAACGCATGTTCGGGCTGACCAACTCGGAAGGAAACCACGGCGAAGACACCAAGGAATACTGGTGGTACCTCGACGCGACACCCACCCACTCGTGGCAACGTTGGCGCTATC
The DNA here is from genome assembly GCA_039923755.1 of Terrimesophilobacter sp. Taxonomy (GTDB): domain Bacteria; phylum Actinomycetota; class Actinomycetes; order Actinomycetales; family Microbacteriaceae; genus Terrimesophilobacter. The sequence goes on from JBDTCD010000054.1 coordinate 675, forward strand.
ACTACCCGCAGCGCGCCTTCCCGTATGAGGACTTGATTACTGTCAACGCTGAACGTTCCCGGCTCGAACCAGAATACGAACTTGCCGACACCGGCATATTCGAGGATGACCGGTTTTGGGTTGTCACCGTCGACTATGCCAAAGCGGACGCACACGACCTCTTGATGCGCATCACCCTGGAGAACGCGGGACCTGACGACGCCGCGATTACCGTGCTGCCATCGCTGTGGTTTCGCAACGACTGGTCGTGGGACGCGCAGCCAAAACCCCGCCCAACCGTGCGATCGCGGGCAGGCGGCCTGGTGGCGTCGATGCCCAATGGGTCCCACCTTGTGCTGGACGCCGAAGGCAACCCGGAGGCGCTCTTCTGTGAAAACGAGACCAACACACAGCTGGTGTACGGGCAACCGGGGGCGACCCCGTATCCCAAAGATGGCATCAACGACCATGTGGTCAACGGTTCAGCAACGGTCAACCCTGACCGGGAGGGGACGAAGGCCGCACTACGCTACGACGTCACGGTCGCCTCCGGCCAAAGCCACGAGATCCGTCTACGCCTTTCCGAGACCGGCGTGAGCAAGATGACCGGCGCGGCCGAGACCTCCAGACCGGATCCTTTCCAGAACTTTGACGAGGTGCTGAGCCGCCGTCAGAGTGAGGCAGATGAGTTCTACGCCGCGTTAACACCAACCGACGCTTCGCCCGCAGAAACCCAGGTGATGCGCCAGGCATTCGCGGGGCTGCTGTGGTCAAAACAGTTCTACCACTTCAATGTGCGGCGTTGGCTTGACGGGGATCCCGTGACCCCGCCCCCACCACCCGGGCGTGCTGACATCCGCAATGGCGACTGGAGGAATCTCGATGCGAAGGACGTGATCCTGATGCCCGACCCGTGGGAGTACCCATGGTTCGCCTCCTGGGACCTCGCCTTCCACTGCGTCACGATGGCGCACATCGACCCAGAGTTCGCCAAGGCGCAACTGGTCCTCCTTTTGCGCGAGTGGTATATGCATCCCATCGGCCAGTTGCCGGCGTACGAGTGGAACTTCTCTGACGTGAACCCGCCAACCCACGCGTGGGCCGCGTTGCGCGTGTTCGAACTGGATGGCGGCACTGATTTTGAGTTCCTCGGGCGGGTGTTCCACAAGCTCCTGATGAACTTCACCTGGTGGACGAACAACAAGGACCACGGCGATAAGAACCTGTTCGAAGGCGGCTTCATGGGGCTGGACAACATCGCGCCACTGAATCGTTCGACACTGTCGCCGGAGGTGGGGATTCTCGAACAGGCAGACGCCACGGCATGGATGGCTATGTATGCGCTCGATCTGCTGCAGATGGCCCTGCGCCTTGCCGCACACAACAGTTCGTATGAGGATGTCGCCACGACATTTTTCGAACACTTTCTGGCGATCGCCTCGGCCGCCAACAACGCAGGATTGTGGGACGAGACGGACGCTTTCTACTACGACGTGCTGCACCTTCGCACTGGAGCTGACGTGCCCATGAAAGTCCGCTCACTCGTAGGACTCTTGCCCGTTACCGCCTCACTCACCTTCGACAACTCCAGGGTTGGCCATCTCGACCAATTTGCCGCCAGGAGTGCGTCGTTTCTCGACAAGAATCAGACGTATCAGCGCTTCAGCAATGCGGTGTCCGCCACCGGCGAGACGCTGTTGGCGTTGGTCGAGCCGGAGCGACTTGCGCGTATCCTGAGCAAAGTTCTGGACAGTGCCGAGATGCTGTCCGACTTCGGAATACGCAGCGTTTCCGCGTGGCATCGCGAACACCCGTTCCATGTCGACGTGGATGGCACCGGAGCCACCGTCGACTATGAGCCAGGGGAATCCACCAGCGCACTGTTCGGCGGAAACTCGAACTGGCGCGGACCGGTATGGTTCCCTCTGAACATCCTTCTTATTGAGGCGCTTCATCGCTACAACGGCAGCCTGCCGGAGGCCCAACACCTGGAATATCCGGCGGGCTCTGGAAACCAACACACCCTCGGCCAGATCGCCGACGATCTCTCCGCGCGGTTGGTCTCGGTGTTCATCCCGGGGGACAACGGAACACGTGCAGCAGATTCCGGACATCCGAAGGTACCGGCGACACCGCGCTGGAGAAGCAACGTCACCTTCTACGAGTATTACCACGGCGACACCGGACAAGGGCTCGGTGCATCACATCAGACCGGATGGACGTCTCTTGTTGCTCACCTCATCGCGGTACGTGCGACTCGAACATAGCCGGTGGGTCGGTGCTGCGCACCGCTTTACTTTCACCCATCTTGGTGAAATCGCACCCGCATGCTTAACATCGAATCATGCCGCTTTGCCACCCAGCTCATCTACCCCGCACGCTGGACCATGCGGCATAGCGGCATTGTTGCCAATTGGCACGACGAGCGCGGGTTCGGTTTCATCAAGCCGGAGGACGGCGGGCCCGACCTCTTCCTGCACGTGAAGGCGTTCCAAAATCGTGAGGAGCGGCCCCACGACGGCATGTCGGTTACCTATGAGTCCGAGGTCAATCGCGAAGGCAAGTTGCGCGCGGAGCACGTCGTCGCGGTTGGTGACACCTGGTCCCACGCTCCTGCCGTGCGCCGAGTCGGTAACCAGGTCATCGGTTATCTTGCCGTGGCGTGCTTTGTAGCCATCATGATTCTGGAGGTGGTCTTTTGGGGTATGCCCGCCTGGGTTTTCGCGATCTACGGTGGCGTCAGCATCGTCTCCTTCGCGCTGTACTGGCAGGATAAGAGGGCTTCCATCGCCGGAACATGGCGAGTTCCGGAGGAACAGTTGCATCTCCTTGGACTCGTCGGGGGTTGGCCGGGCGGGATCATCGCGCAAAACCTGTTCCGGCACAAAACGCAGAAGGAGAAGTTCGCCAGAAACTTCTGGTTCACGGTTCTGCTCAATGTGCTGATCTTTGTCGCCGTCGGAACCATCATCCGTTTCGATTGGATCACTCAACTGCTGGGAGCGCAGTAGCAAGGCTCGCTTGGTGCAGACTTGATGCATGGCACACGGCTTCGACTGGAAAGACCCGCTGCATCTGAACGAGCAGCTCACCGACGACGAGCGCATGATCCGCGATGCAGCGCAGCAGTATGCGCAACGGAAGCTCGCCCCCCGCGTGCTCCAGGCATTTCGCACTGAGCACACCGACCCGGAGATCTTTCGCGAAATGGGAGAGATCGGTCTTCTCGGCGCCACGATCCCCGAGGAATACGGCGGGAGCGGGCTCAACTACGTGAGCTACGGGTTGATCGCCCGCGAAATCGAACGCGTCGATTCAGGTTATCGCTCGATGATGAGCGTGCAGTCCTCACTCGTGATGGTGCCCATTCTGGAGTTTGCCACCGAGGAGACAAAACAGAAGTACCTTCCGCGATTGGCCAGCGGCGAGTTGATCGGATGCTTCGGCCTCACTGAACCCGACTATGGCTCCGACCCGGGCGGCATGGTGTCGCGGGCGCGAAAAGTGGACGGTGGCTATCGGCTGAGCGGCGCGAAGACGTGGATCACGAACAGCCCGATCGCTGACGTTTTCGTGGTCTGGGCGAAGGACGATGCTGGCGATATCCGCGGATTCGTGCTGGAAAAGGGCTGGGAGGGCCTGAGCGCTCCCGCGATCCACGGAAAGGTCGGCTTGCGCGCCTCCATCACCGGGGAAGTGGTGATGGATGACGTGTTCTGCCCGGAGGAAAATGCGTTCCCCGACATTCGCGGACTCAAAGGCCCCTTCACGTGCCTGAACTCGGCCCGTTACGGCATCAGCTGGGGTGCACTCGGGGCCGCTGAGGATTGCTGGCATACGGCACGCCAGTACGTTCTGGATCGGCAGCAGTTCGGTCGGCCCCTCGCTGCCAACCAGCTCATCCAGAAAAAGCTTGCCGACATGCAGACGGAGATCACTCTCGCCCTTCAGGGCTGCCTGCGGCTGGGGCGTATGAAGGATGAGGGGACCGCAGCCCCAGAAATCACCTCCATGATGAAACGAAACAGTGCGGGCAAGTCACTCGATATCGCCCGACAGGCCCGCGACATGCTCGGCGGTAACGGCATCAGCGACGAATTCAGCATCGCCCGCCACCTCGTAAACCTGGAAGTCGTCAACACCTACGAGGGCACCCACGACGTGCACGCGCTGATCCTCGGCCGCGCGCAGACAGGGATCGCCGCGTTCTCCTGAGACGCGTCCGTTGCGAAGCGGTCAGGCCTCCACGACGCGAAGGAAATCGACGGCGGGGTCGATTGCCCCGCGAACATAGCCACCAGGACTCGCGGCGACCTTCCGGAGAAAGTCGACGACCTCGGCGGTGATCACCTCGCCGGGTAGCACATTCGGGATACCGGGCGGATAGGCGGCGAGGGAATCCGCGGAGATATGGCCGACGGCGTCTCGTGCGGGAATGGCAGAGGCCGCGGAGAACCACGCCTCGCGCGGGCGGATGCTCAGGGCGCCGAATCTCGGCAGGTCCAGATCCGGCGTGTCGGCGTATGCCAGTGCCCCGACGGGTTCCAGGCGATGAAGCGCGTCGACGAATCGGTCCTCATCAGGGTCGAACCCTGGACCGAGGAAGGCGACAATGCAGGAGTCCGTGGAGATCTCCGTGTAGATCCCGGCAGAGCGGACGAGCTCGTCACGCACCGCGTGTCCATTCAGCCCTGCTCTGCGCACATCGACGGAAACCCGGAGCGGATCATTCCCGATGACCTCATCGAAATCCCAGGTGTCGCTCACGATCCCGAATCGCCCCAGCGCTCGAATTTTCTCCCGAATGCGCTCAGCCGTGTCGATCGACGTCGCGATCCGCTCGGCCCCGGTCGACAGGGAGTGCCGCGCGATATCGAGCGAGGACAACAGCAGAGCACTCGGACTTGTCGACATCGTGAGCATGTAGGCACGCTGGACGAGCGGTTCCAGAATGCCGGCAAATGGCCCGTTGCCGAGGTGGAGCATGGCCGACTGCGTGAGGCTTCCACCAAGTTTGTGGGTGCTGGAGACCACGAGGTCAGCGCCGAACGAAAGGGCGTTTCGCGGTAGGCCCGGGTGGAATCCGAAGTGGGCGCCCCAGGCCTCATCCACCATGAGCGGGATGCCTGCGGCGTGCGCGATGTCCGCCATGGAGGCGACATCGGCGACCGCGCCGAAGTAGCTGGGCGTGACGAGGTAGACGCCTTTCGCGTCGGGGTTGGCGGAGAGAACACGCTCAAGCTCCGCGGCTGCAACGCCGTGGGCGATACCGTAACGATCGTCGACGAGCGGCTGGACGAAAACCGGGAGGAGTCCGGCCAGGATGATGCCGTCAATGAAACTCGAATGGGCGCTCCTCTGGACGACGACCGGCTGATTGGCATGACCAAGACTCCCGAACGCCAACGCGCCGATCCGGTTGGCTTGCGAGGCTCCGTTGGTGAGAAACCAGGTTCGGCGGGCACCCCAGGCTCCGGCAGCCAGAACCAGTGAGGTGGACAGCGGGTTGCCGGGTCCAAGGTCGACGCCGCGCAGCAGTGGACTGATGTCCTTTCGCACGACGTCTTCGCCGAAGAACTCCATCAATTCCGAACCGCCGCTCGGATCGGCGCTGTGCCCGGGAACATTCAGTCGCAACAGGTCCTTCGCTGCGTTTTCCGCGACGGCGTCCGCGTAGGGTGTTCCCCCGTCTGCTGGCGTCGGGCTCCCATCAGGGCTGGCTGGATCCAGTGCGTTCACCGTCAACCGCCAGCGAACGGTGGAAGAACATCCACTCGTTCACTCACTGGATACGCATCGTCCTTGCGCACTACGCCATTCACGAGGAAGGATCCGGACTCCACGACTCGACGCATCAGGTCGCCATATCGCTCAACGAGTAGCGCCTTAAGGTCACCGAGGGTCGCTCCAGTCTCCACAGCGAGAACTTCTTCCTCGCAGTGGGCCGCATCCGATGCTGCGGCGAAATACCGCACCGTTACCGACATGTCGGTCTCCGTTTCAACCGCCAATGTAGGACATCTCAATTCTCTTCGCGCCTTTTGCGGTATTTTTCGTGTGAAGCGACCGCACTTCGGAGTATCGATCGGTGCGCGCGCGCCAGATGGTCGCCATCACCTCGGATAACTCGTCGTCCGCAGCCCCGCCGCGCAGGAGTTCCCGCAAGTCGTGGCCGGAACTTGCGAACAGGCACGTGTACAGCTTGCCGTCGACGGAAATGCGCACCCGGGAGCAGGAATGGCAGAACGATTGTGTGACGCTCGAGATCACTCCGACCTCTCCTTCTCCATCCCGGTAACGCCAGCGCTTCGAGGTCTCTCCCGAGTAATGAGGTTCGACCTCCTCGAGCGGGAACACCTCGTTGATGCGCCTGATCACCTCAGCTGACGGAACAACCTCGCCAAGCTGCCATCCGTTTGTCGTTCCCACATCCATGTATTCGATGAACCGCAGGATGAACGGCGAACCTTTGAAGTGACGTGCCATGGAGACGATATCCTGGTCATTCTGGCCCTTCTTCACGACCATGTTGATTTTGATTGGGCCAAGCCCGACCTCGTGCGCGACATCCAGGCCGTGCAGCACCTTCTGCACGGGGAAGCGGATGTCATTCATGGCCTGGAAGGTGGCATCGTCGAGCGAGTCGAGCGAGACGGTGACCCGCTTCAGACCGGCCTCTTTCAGCGCCGGGGCGAGATGCGCGAGAGCGGATCCATTCGTAGTAAGCGCGATGTCGAGTTCGCCCCCGCTCGGTGTGCGCAGTTCGCTCAGCATCTCGATGAGTTCCGGCAACCCCTTGCGCAGCAGAGGTTCCCCGCCGGTCAGTCGGACCTTCTCCACCCCGTGGCCTGCTGCGATCCGCGCAAGCCTTGTGATCTCCTCGAAACTCAGCAGTTCCTCGCGCGGCATGAACGCGTAGTCGCGACCGAAAATCTCCTTCGGCATGCAGTACACGCAGCGGAAGTTGCAGCGATCAGTGACGGAGAAACGAATGTCATGCAGTGGCCGGCCGCGGGTGTCCACGAGTCGCGTGTCGGAGAGTGCTGCTTCAGTCCGCGGCGCATCAGTGAGCGGTTCGGTCTCAGATTGACTGCCGGTATCCAAAGAACTCGTGGTCGTTGTTATATCCACCGTGGCCACCCCCAATCTCGTCGAAGCTTGCGACAAACTCGACGCCTTTGATCCATTTCACCATCTTGAACCCGAGTTGGACTTCGTTCCTCAGCCGCAAGGGTGCCCCGTGCCCGAAGGAGAGGTCATCGTCGTTCATCTCGTAGGCGAGCATCGTGAGCGGGTAACTCATCTGCTCAATCGGATGCGCGTCGTAGTAGAGACCGCCATCCGGACCCGGCGCGTACGAGTAGAAGATAGCCCACTTCGCCTCGGGTTTCGGCTTGACCATGTCGAGGATGGTCGACATCGACACCCCGCCCCATTTGGCTACTCCTGACCAGCCCTGAATGCAGAAATGCTGAGTGATCTGTTCGTGGTGGGGCAGTGCGCGAAGTTGCGCGAGGTCGAGCTCCACGGGGTTCTCGACGAGCCCGTTGATCCGCAACCGGTAACTTGCGAAGTTATCAGCTCGCAGTTTCTCGAAGTCGTCGTCGGCCGGGTACTTTCCGTTGTGCCAGAAGTACGGGGAGATGTCCTTCTCGGTGTATTGGCCAGGCTTGGCGTCCAGGTGTTCGAACAACTTCTGCGCCGGCCCAATAAGGAAGTAGCCCACTTTTTGCACCTTACGCGGATACCGGTAGGTCAACGGAGTCGCAGCGATCCACGCGACGATCATCACCACCAGTGACACGGCGAATATCGAAAAACCCACCCAACTTTCGTCGTCCCGGCCGCCATACATGTGGTTAAGGTTGGCCAGAGCACCCGTTGCAAACACGAGCGAAACGTGCACGACGATGAAGGTGACGAACCAGCACAATACGGCGAAGTGCAGCGACCTGGCCACCTGGATGCTGAAGATCGAGCTGATCCAACGGAACCGGGTGGACAGCGCCGGCGACATTCCGAGCCCGGTGATGAGGGCGAGCGGGGCGGCGACAAACACCGTGAGGAAGTAGGCGATCAGCTGCAGGCTGTTGTAGTTGATCCAGCCGTTGTCGCTTGGCCAATCCAACGAGAGGTATTGGATAGCTACCGAAATCGAATTCGGGATGACATCCCAGCTCACGGGTACAAGCCGCATCCACTGGCCGGTGGCGAAGATCAGCACGAAGAAAACGAGTCCGTTGAGCAGCCACAGCGTGTCGATCCCCAGATGCCACCACCGGGCAAGGCCGATCGAGTGCCGTCGACCTGGCAGGCCAACGCCATCGGGCAGCGTGATCGAATCCATCTTCGCGGTGTACAGGGGGTCCGCAGGGACCGGCTTCTGCATCCGGAACCAGTCTTTGCCCGGTGTTGAATGCCTGGTCATGTAGAGACGCGGGTGATCGGCAAGGATCGTCACACCGGAACGGATGATGAAAATCATGAAGAACGCGTTGAGGAAGTGCTGCCACCCGAGCCACGCAGGGAAGCCCACGGGGGCACCATTCGGCAGATCCGACGATCCGGGGTAGGCGGTGAGGAAACCCTGTACGGCGGGCAGTTCACGAAGGCCTTTCGCCACCGCGATCCCAATAATCAGAAGCACCAGGCCGATCGGAATCAGCCACAGCAGATTAAACCAGCGGTTGCGTCCGACGCGAATGCGCGGAGCCACTCCATATTGCGCGGGAACTCCACCCGCCCAGTCATCGCCGACGATGTCTTCCGGTTTTTTTACCAGCTCTGACCTGAAGCTCGTGTGTACCGAACCAGTTGAATACCCCTTATCCGGTGCGGGAAAAAGCTGATCGTCGGATACCGGGTGTTTCATACTTTCGAGCGTAGCCCTGCCCGAAGGGGAAACTATCACCAGGCGGCGTGAAAAACGGTCACCGAGAAGTTCCCGGTGTTTTCGGGGTTAACCCCGCCTCACGGAGCACCGAGGTTCGCGAAGAACAGACCGACGACAACACTCGCCAGCAGCAGGATGATGAGCGCCCAGTACGCCCACAACACCCAACCACGACGCCGTGGCGCCCGCACCGCCCACGCAAGAATGGCCAGGCTGATGACCATAAGCGCGCTGCCAATATCCACCCAGAGAGGTGATGCGAGAAGTGTTCCGGCAATCACACCAATGTTGCCGAGGTTGAAGATCATCAATTCGGCAATCACAACGGTGATACCCAAGGGTTTCGACGCCAAAAACCACTGCCCGAGCCCGAACACGACCTGGGCAATCCCGACCACCAGGACGAGGTAGGCCACGAACCACGCCGAGTGATAGGACGCAGACCGTGCTGTCGCGGCAGAGAGCATCCCACCAAAAATGATCGCGGCCGTCCCCAGCGACACAAGGGCGATGGCCGCACCACGCTGACGAAGCGGAGCGTCGACAGAGGAGGAATCCATATTTCGAGTCTAGGTTGGCTGGCCTCCCCGGCACAGAAAACTGAGGAGTGTTAACCTAAGGATGGGTTCGCCCCTGTGCGGTGGACGAACGCTGGCGAGCATCAGGTCACCACACCAGAAAGGCCAGGTGCCACTATGTCACTCCCCGTCACGAGGCTGATGGAGAAGATCGAGGAAGCCGACGGGAGTATGTCGTTCCGGTTCGAGAAGCCGGCGGGATTCCAGTACACCGCAGGCCAGTTTGCCGACTACACGCTGCCGAACCCGCCACAAACGGACGCGGAGGGCAATATCCGCGGATTTTCGTTTTCCAGCGCCCCCTACGAACCATTCCTCATGGCGACAACCAGGCTGCGTGACACCGCGTTCAAGCGCGTGCTCCATGAGGCGGCCATCGGTACCGAAGTGGAGCTGGATGCCCCATACGGTTCGTTCACCCTGCACAACAATGTGAAGCGGCCAGCGGTGTTCCTGACCGGCGGGATCGGTATCACTCCTGCACGCAGCATCGCCCTGCAAAGCATTCATGACGCGACCGGGCATCGCATCATTGTGCTCTCCTCAAGCAAAAACCAGGGGGATGCTGTCTTCCTTGACGAGTTGACGCGCCTCAGTCAGGCGAATGAGAATTTCACGTTCGCACCGACCATGACCAGGGTCGATGGCTCTGACGCGTCATGGACCGGCGAAACCGGCCACGTTGATGCGCAGATGCTGTCCAGGTACGTCGAGGACTTGTCCGCCCCGATTTACTACCTCTGTGGTCCGGGTGCCATGGTGAAGGCGATGCGCGCCGTGCTGGACAGTGCCGGCGTCGACAGCGACGATGTCCGCACTGAGGAGTTCACCGGATATTGAGTCGGAAACGGGTGCAGTAAAACCGACAGGTACTTGACCTGCGTCAAGGCGAACTGGGCAGGGATGCGGCCTAATGGATGTACCGGCCAGATGACCGGGATACTGGAGGCCAAATCATGAATACAGTCATGCGCATAGCGAAGTTCGAAACAGAACCATTCACCTGCCCGTCATGCGTGAACAAGATCGAGTCCGTGGTGAGCCGGAAACCCGGTGTCGAATCGGCGCAGGTCATGTTCAACTCGAACAAGGTCAAAGTGGCCTTCGATGAGACGCGGGTCTCTGCCGACGACATCGCCGAATCGATCACCAAACTCGGTTACCGGGTTCTCGGCCACAAGGTTACCTGATTCACTAGAGGCATGGAACCTCGCCATGAGCACCATCACGACGCCGGGGTAACGGGCGACCTCGAGACGCTCGTGGCGCGCGTACCAATTTTTTCTGGCCTCGATCACGAGCAGATCAGCGAGATCGCCAGCCGGGTCAAACCCACGATGGTCCCGCGGAATGAACAGCTTTACGGCGCCGGGGAGATCAACCCTTACCTGCGCATCATCCACACCGGCACCGTGAAGGTGTATCGAATCACCGAGTCCGGACATGAGCAGGTTATCCGTGTGCTTGGTGCGGGTGACTTCCTCGGTGAGAAGGCGCTCATTTCACCGAGCGCCTCTGACCACTTCGCGGTCACCCTGACCGAATCGGAGATCTGTTCCCTGAATCACGACGACATCCGAGAATACTTGTTGCGATACCCGTCCGTCGCGTTCACGATGTTGGAGACGTTGAGTGCGCGGTTGGAGAGCACCGAAGACCAGGTCAGCGCGATAGCCGGTGAAGACGCCGGCAGCCGAATTGCCGCCTACCTCGTGGGACTGGCTGACGAGAGCCATCGCAACAGCGTCGCTCTTCCCATCACGAAAAAGGATGTTGCCTCCTTCCTCGGCGTCACGCCGGAGACGCTGAGCCGCAAACTTGCCCTCTTCGAAGACAAAGGGTGGATCCACCAGCAGCGTCATCGGCGTATCGATCTTCTCGATATTGAAGCCTTGCGCCTGGTGTGAACCGGAGGCACCACTTGACCGAGGTCAAGGCGCCATAGTAACTCATGCCCTGTACTGGACTTGTGCCCGAATTCGCGGACACGCCAGCGCGGGGAGAAACCGATGACCGGTCGTACGAAATTCTGGATCGCCGCGGTATCCGGCGCCCTACTCGTGTTCGCTCTCGGATCGCACCTCGGCGGCCTGGCCTCGGCCCGCGAGGTTGCTCTGTTCACCGCGGCCATCGTCGCAGGGGCCCCTACGGCTCTCCGCGCGTTTCAGGCTCTGCGCGCCAAAGCATTCAGCATCGACCTCCTGGTCACCATCGCCGTCGCTGGTGCACTCATCATCGGCGAATACGTCGAGGCAGCCGTCGTTGCGTTCCTCTTCGTCTTCGGGGCGTGGCTGGAAGCGCGCACGCTGGAAAAGTCCAGGCGATCGCTCCGCGAACTCATCGATCTCGCACCGCAGCAGGCGCAGGTACTCCGTGACGGTGAAACGGTCTCCGTTCAGGCGGGGGACATCATTCCGGGAGACCGTGTGCTCGTGCACTCAGGTGGCACGATTGCCGTCGACGGCACCATTGCCTTCGGACAGGCGCACGTGAACCAGGCCACCATCACGGGCGAGCCGATCCCGGTGTCGCGCGAGGTGGGAGACTCCGTGTTCAGCGGCACGATCATCGACAACGGGTACCTTGAAATCATCGCCGACCGGGTGGGAGAGGAGACGACGTTCTCCCGGATTATCGAACTGGTGGAGGAAGCCCAGGAGACGAAAACGAAGACCCAAAGGTTCCTCGACCGCTTCGCCAACATCTACACGCCAACGATCGTGGTCCTCGCCGTACTGGTCTTCATCCTCACGCGCGATGTCGAGTTCGCTCTGACCTTCCTCGTCATCGCCTGCCCGGGCGCCCTCGTCATCTCCACGCCGGTGTCGATGGTCGCCGGATTGGGAAACGGAGCGCGCCACGGCGTGCTGATGAAGGGCGGCGATGCACTGGAGCGACTTTCCAAAGTCGACACCATCGTGTTCGACAAGACCGGGACCCTCACACGGGGCATGCCGGACGTCACCGACGTCAGGACTCTGACCGGCGACGAGGAGCGGATGCTGCACTTGGCTGCCAGCCTTGAGGTTGCCTCTGAGCATCCTCTGGGGCGAACCATCGTGGCCGAAGCAAACAACCGCGGCCTCGGCATCCTTGGTGCCCCCGCCAATGTTGAGGTGATCAAAGGTGGCGGTATTCGCGGCGTCGTTGATGGCCAATTGGTCGCCGTCGGTTCCCGCCGGGTGCTTGTTGACGAGGGTGTGCGGTTACCGCAGAACGCTGCCGATTATGCCGAGGACCGCGAGCGCGATGGGAACACCGTCGTGTTCGCAGCTATCAACGGTGAGCTCGCGGGAATCATCTCGATCGCCGACCAGATCCGCCCTGATGCCCAAGCAGCTATTGCTGCGCTTCGTGATGCCGGAGTTAAGCGCTTCGTCATGCTTACCGGCGACAATCGACACACGGCGGAACACGTTGGCATCGAGCTTGGTATTGATGAGGTCCGGTCCGAGTTGCTTCCGCAGGACAAGGTTGCCGCCGTCAAAGAGTTGAAGAGTGCTGGTCACAAGGTGGCGATGGTCGGGGACGGTATCAACGATGCGCCCGCAATCGCTACCGCTGACGTCGGTATAGCCATGGGCGCGGGGACGGATGTGTCGATCCAGACCGCTGATGTCATCCTGATGGCCAACCGCTTCGACCAACTGGTGCACGCTTACTCCCTGGCGCGAGCAACCGTGCGAAACATGAAACAGAACACGGTCATTGCGTTGGGTACTGTCGTCGTACTTCTGGCTGGAGTACTCGCCCAACAGGTGTTCATGTCCACCGGCATGCTTGTGCACGAAGTGAGTGTCCTGGTGGTCATCCTGAACGCGGTGAGACTCGTACGTTACGGAACGTCCCACCCCGCTGGCGAAAACCTCAGGCGGGAAAGACAGAACCAGGATTCAGAATATTCAATGGATCAAGCGCCGTCTTGATGCGCTGATTGAGTGCCATCGCGTCCTCCCCCAGGTACTCGGGCAGCCACGCGCGCTTGAGACGACCGACACCATGTTCTCCCGTGATGGTTCCCCCCAGTGAAATTGCCAGGGCCATGATCGCGTCAAATGCTTCGCGAGCGCGCGACTGCTGGTCGGCATCCGTGGGGTCGTAAAGGATTTGCGGATGAGTGTTGCCATCTCCCGCGTGGGCTACGACCGGAATGGTCACCCCGTAAGTGCGCGAGATCGCATCGATGCCGAGCACGAGTTCACCGAGCTTGGCGACGGGCACTCCCACGTCTTCGAGAAGGATGGTGCCGAGCTTTTCGATCGCCGGGAGAACCATCCGACGAGCCATGACAAAGGCTTCGCCTTCTTCTGGGTCGTCCGTGGAGTACACCTCAGTGGCGTTGTTCTTCTCGCACAGTTCGTGGATGCGTGCGACGTCGGCCGCAGCGAACTGCTCGGGTTCGTCGGACTGCACGATCAACATTCCGGCAGCGGAGCGATCGAGTCCCATTTTGGTAAGGTCCTCCACAGCATTGATGCAGACCGAGTCCATGAATTCGAGCATGGATGGCCGCACTACCCGCGTGATGTCGATCACGCTCTGCGTGGCATCGCGCAGCGTCGGGAACGTCGCGACCAGGGTCGCGGCTGGACGCTGAGCTGGAATGAGTCGCAGCGTGACCTCGGTGATGATCCCGAGCGTTCCCTCGCTGCCGACGAACATTTTCGTGAGGGAGAGCCCTGCGACATCTTTGAGCCGTGGTCCGCCGAGAGTGACGGCGTTACCGTCGGCGAGCACCACGGTCATGCCCATCACGTAGTCGCTCGTCACACCGTACTTCACGCAGCACAGACCGCCGGCGTTCGTGGCGACGTTGCCGCCGATCGAGCAGAACTCGTACGACGACGGATCCGGCGGATACCAGAGTCCATGCTTGGCCGCGGCGATTTTCACTTCCGCATTGAACGCTCCCGGCTGGGCCACGGCGGTGCGCGTCACCGGGTCCACCGTGATCGACCGCATGCGCTCCAGCGACACGATGATGCATCCGTCAACGGCGGAAGATCCACCGGAGAGTCCCGATCCTGCGCCACGAGGAATCACCGGAATCCGGTGCTCCGCGGCGAACCGCACGGTGGCCTGCACGTCCTCGGTGCAGGTTGCCCGAACGACCGCAAGTGGTGTTCCCGCGGTGGGATCCAATGCACGATCCCATCGATACCCGCTCATGCTGTCCGGTTCGGTGATCACCGAACCTGCCGGGAGTACGGCGATAAGGGAAGCCAAGCCAGCGCGTGACGCTGCGATCACCTGGCTGTCCACCAGAACTCGAGCTGGATATTGTCCGGGTCCCGGAAGACAAGGGCCGCTCCAGCTCCCGACGGGCTGTCCTGCACTGGAGAATGCACAACATCGAGGGAACTGAGCCGCGCCTCCCACTCCACAAGATCGGCGCGATCCGACACCGCAAACCCCACGTGATCGAGTCCTGGGCGATGTTCGTCGAACCGGTCGCCGACCGTGTTGTTGTGCTGATTGAGGCCGATGACGAGTCCGCTGGTGTCGTGCACGAGTACCACCATGATGCGGTTGTCGAGGTCCGATCGCCTCACTCGCCGCAACCCCAGTACCTCGCAATACCAGATTGCACTCCTCTCGACATCGGTGACGGAGAGATCAAGATGCGATATGGCGAGGAAGTTAGGCACGTCATCCATTCTGCTCCTTCACGGTCCGCGCTGGTGCGGACGAACACTGCTGGTGTTCCACGCTCGGATGGCGTTGAATGGGGTTATGGCCACTCGCCACCAGACCGACTACCGCACGTTAGCTTCGCTCAGCCGGATCAACCTGCTGCACGCATTGCACGTGAATGGTGCGCAGACCGTAACGGAACTTGCCGCGGCCACAGGGCTCCACCACAACACGGCGCGCGAACATCTGCACCGTCTGATCGACGCTGGTTTCGTCGACTCCGAAACCATTCCCACCACCACCAAGGGTCGTCCTCAGCTTAGTTACCGTGCAGCCCGAGGGGCTGCGAGCCCTGCACATCAGGCGCGGGTCTCCGCCTCGGAGCGTCGGAGCGACTTAATTCGACGGCTGCTACCGCTCAGCGATGTGTCGCGGGAGAGTACCCCGGTATCACGCCAACTCGATGCGCTGGATGACCACATGGACCAGTGCGGCTTCGACGCAGAACTCTCCACCGACCGTTCACACATGACCATGCACGATTGCCCGTTCGCCGATCTCGCGAAGGCAAACCCTCAGGTGTGTGAGGTTCATTTTGAACTCGTAAAGGACGCTCTGGATATTGGCGACGGGCCAATTCATGCTCAGGAACTGCACCCATTTTCTGAACCGCGTGCCTGCAGAGTAGACCTCGAAAGCTCGGAAATCTCGGGTCGTTGACTTCTGCACCGCGCATTTGTCACGGTGCTTTCTCACCCCCCGCGCGACCCAACGATCGCAGACTGTAGTCAAGGGCGCAGTTGCGACCGCATGGCGCTCCGAAGCACTACAGGAGCCGCCGTGAGTAATCGCAAGGAAGTCAGCCCCACCACTGCGGGAACGGATGGCCTTTTGGCCGATACCCTGCTGAATCTCGGGCGGTTCCTTCGCCCAGGCAAGGTCTCGGAGGACCTCCGCAGCGTGTTCCTCGAGGGTGGCCGCGAGGCTGACTCTTTCTACCGTGACCGCTGGTCTCACGACAAGGAAGTGCGCTCCACACACGGCGTGAACTGCACGGGGTCCTGCTCGTGGAAGGTGTACGTCAAGGACGGCATCATCACCTGGGAGACCCAGCAAACCGACTATCCGCTCGTCGGTCCTGACTCTCCCGAATACGAACCTCGTGGTTGTCCTCGCGGCGCGTCTTTCAGCTGGTATACCTACTCCCCCACTCGCGTGAAATACCCGTATGTGCGCGGAGTACTGCTGGAGGCGTTCCGTGCAGCCAAGTCACGCACCGGGGATCCGGTGCTCGCGTGGGCCGAAGTCACGGAGAACCCGGAAACGGCACGCGCATACAAGCAGGCCCGAGGAAAGGGCGGACTAGTTAGAGCGAGCTGGGATGAGGCATCCGAGATCGTCGCCGCAGCCCACGTGCACACCATTAAGAAGTACGGCCCGGACCGTATCGCCGGCTTCTCACCGATCCCAGCCATGTCCATCGTTTCGCAC
>JBDTCD010000055.1:0-5841 GCA_039923755.1 Terrimesophilobacter sp.
AGCGGGGCGGATACAGTAAGTAGATAGGGAGGCCTGGTGTGGTCGGTGTGGGGATTACCACATCGGCGGATGCCGGTCCTGCCAGCGGAGTCGTCGCTCCAGTTGTGTGCCAAGTGCCAGGAGCACGTGCTCGCCCCCGGGCCTCCCGATGAGTTGCACGCCCATGGGAAGCCCTTCAGCGGTGACGGACACCGGCAAGGTGATTGCCGGGAGCCCTGACACGTTCGCGAACGAGGTGAACGGCGTGTACTGCACCTGCTGCGCGAAATTGAGCTCGGCATCCGTTTGGTCATACCAACCGACGGGGCGCGGTGTCATCGCCAGAGCGGGCGTCAGCACTGCATCGAACTCGGCGAACTGGCGGATCACCGATCGTTCGAAGTCGGCGAGAGCTGCGAGAGCTTCTGTTAGTTGCCGAGCGCTGAGCTCGCGGCCACGCGCAATAAGCCACTGCGTAAGGGGCTCGAGCATCTTCAACGCGGGGCCTTCAGCGGGGATCGCCGCCGCACCGGCCTGCCACACGGTGCGAAATGATGGTGAGTAGCTGTCATCAGGTTCCAGCGCGATCGTCTCGAGCCCATGGCCCAGCGAGTCCAACTCGTTGACGGCACGTTCGAGGGCAGCCGTAGCTTCGGGCGCAATCCGGATGTCGTACGCTGCGTCCCACGGCGACGTCGTCATGACGCCGAGTTGGAACCTGCCCTCTCCCCTCACGGCCGCGCCGAGAAGGGCACCGCCTTCCCAGCGGGGTGCCCGGACGGTAAAGGGATAGTCGCCTCCCTCAATCATGGCGTCCAGCAGCATGGCGGCATCAGCGACGGTGCGCGCGAGTGGACCGGGAACGACAAGGCCGGCAAGCTTGTCGAGACCTGAACCTGCAGGGATGAGCCCGCGCGACGGCTTGAGACCAACGAGCCCGCACGCGGCGGCGGGGATCCGGATCGATCCGCCTCCGTCGGAACCCGGCGCGAATGGCAACAAGCCGGCTGCCACCGCAACGGCCGCACCGCCACTGGACCCACCGGCACCAAGGGAGGTGTCATAAGGATTCCTCGCGGGAGGCCCGATGAGGTTCTCCGTGTAGCTCGGGAGACCGAACTCCGGGGTGTTCGTTTTGCCGACGCTAATCGCACCCGCCGCATCAAGCACGGTGACGAGTTCATCGGACTCCTTCGGCACGTAATCGGCCAGCAGCCGTGATCCATAGGTGGTGCGCACGCCCTTACGCGGTACGAGGTCCTTGTCCGCGAACGGCAGCCCCCACAACGGAACAGAGCGCGGCATCGTCGTCTCAATGTCGCGCGCCCGGGAAAGTGCCGCATCCGCGGTCACCGTCAGGAAGGCTCCAAGCTCTCCATCCAACCGGACAATCCGCTCCAGATAGTGGGCGACCAGTTCGGTCGGGGAAACTTTGCCGTGCTGCAGCCAGTTCCACTGCTCCTGCGCGGTGAGGTGGTGAAGTTCGAACACGCGTCAAGCCTACGCAAGGGTTGACAACGAAATAGGTGCCTGGCCCTTTGCGTGGGGGCTACTCGAGGCAGTCGGCTGGGCGTTGGCCCCAACGGTGCCCGCCACAATCGCAGGATACGTGTCACTTAAACGAGCAACACCGCGAAATTGGGGACTGGGAGATTGCTCGGCGCAAGCCATGAGGCGACCGTCACCGCCGGCGGTGGCGTCCTGTTCAGTGGTCCAGGCGGCACGGGCATTTACCCTGGACCATCCATCGCCCAGGACGGCGGCTCACCGCTTTCCTGCCTATACGGAAAGGATATGGTCGACCTCAGCACCTTCGAATTCGCAGCGCAGGAACTCTCGCAGGATGGGCACGATGGCACCATCGCCGAGCTCAGATCACGAGGAATGACGCAAACGACCGACGGTGACACCGTGACCTTCACCCAGTCGGGTGACGAGGGAACCACGCCGGCGATCATCCACATTCTCAAACCCGACAGTTGGGTCACGGTGTACAGCACTTTTGGCGGAGCTACCAGACTCGCCGAGATCACGGGATGGGCGCAGACGGTCGAAACGCAGGTCTACCCGTAACCCGCACGGAGCCGGCTCTCAGGGTTTGCTGGCCTAGTATCAGGTCGTGAGTGAACTGCGACCGAGGGCGTCTCGACGGATGTCCGGTCCCACTGTGTCAGCTCCCACCGTGCCTGTTCCCCCCGTGCCTGTTCCCACCGTGGCGCGGCACGGACGCCTGCGTTCGTCCGGGCCGATCGGTACAGTCATCAAATTCCTTGCGGCCGCAGTCGCGGTTGCCGTAGTGAGCGGCGCTGCTGTTGCGGGATATGCGGTATGGGATATCACCAGTCACGTAAAGCCCGGCGTTGCTCTCATCGGTGAAACGGTGGGTCCGCCGCCCGATATCGGCGCCATCGAAGGCGGGGTCAATCTGCTGCTGGTTGGCAGCGACAGCGGTGGTGGGGATCCGCGCTACGGCAAGCGCGGCGAATCTCTCAACGACGTGACGATTCTTCTCCATATTGCAGCCGATCACAGCAACGCCACGGTCGTCAGCTTCCCTCGAGATATGTTCGTCCCCATCCCCTCCTGCCCTCGCACCAACGGATCGGGAAGCTGGCGGGCACAATCGTCGAACAAGATCAATGTCGCCCTTACCTATGGCGGCCTGGCCTGCGTCGTGAAGACGGTATCCAACCTCACCGGGGTGAGCATCCCGTTTGCTGCGAAGATCGAGTTCAATGGCGTGATCGAAATGTCCAACGCGATTGGCGGTGTCACCGTGTGTGTTGCCAGCCCCATCCACGATGGCCAAATCAACTTCAACCTCAACGCGGGCCAACAGACCCTCCAGGGTTGGAGCGCCCTCATGTTCCTTCGCAGCCGCTACGGACTGGACGGAGGAACTGACATCGCGAGAATCAGCAACCAGCAGGTCTTCATGTCTGCGCTCGTACGCCAAGTGAGAGCCCGCGCGACCCTCACCGACCCGATCAAGGTGTATGGGCTCGCGAAGGCCGCCGTGGACAACATGGAAGTGTCCAATAGCCTGCGCAATCCGCTCACGATGGCCTCTATTGCGCTTGCGTTGAAGGACATCCCCCCGCAGGACATCCAGCTGATCCAGTATCCGAGCCGATTCGGAAACAGTAACGGCGTGAGCGGAGTTCTGCCGATCCAGGATGCGGCGAACATACTCTTCGCTGCCATCAAGAACGACCAGCCGGTGAAACTCAGCGGAACCACCGGGCCTGGATCCAATTTCAACCCGAATGCGTCAGCTCCACCCATTGATTCGTCGGCAGCTCCGATTCAGGACGCCGTCACTCTCCCGAGCACTATCACCGGCCAGAACTCGGCCCAGGAAACATGCTCGAAGGGCCAGACTTACAAGTAGTGTTCCACCGGCAACGCTCAAGGATGGGTGGCCAGCGCAGCGCTATTCGAGTTCGGCGCGAAGCGACGACAGCAATCGGGCGAACTCGGAGGGTGCATTCTCGATCACGCGCCGCCCGGCCAGCCTCCCTAGGCGCTGCCCGGTTGAGGCCACGTTCAGGAGGGCGTGTTCGATGCGTGATCCGGTGTCATCGGGGATCACGCGATATTCGGCTCGGTACCACCAGCCGCCCTGCACGATCACCAGCCACGCAGCGGCGTCCGCAGTGAAGTAACTCTGGGCCCCATCGCCGGGATGGAATCGTTGTTCGATCGCGTCAAACACTGGTCGGGGTCGCGCCCGAATGTGGCCATGGAACTCATGGAGCACTACCGCGTGCTCTGGCCTTTCCCGTGGTGCCTCAGGCACGATCCGAACCGACGGCTGTCGCGACCAGTCCGAGTTCGGCGTCACCGACGAGTCCCGGATGCCGTGGGATCACTCTGACGGTGTAGCCGAAACTCCCCGCTCGGGTCAGGCGTACGGTGCCGCCGAACTGCACGAGACCGGCACCCGCCGAATAATCGGCCGCCGTGTCATCGGGGATAAGTTCGAGCCGCTCGGGCTCGACAAGTTCGTCGTTGGAGTGCGCAAATCCATAGAGGAGCTCAACGGCGACATCCTCGAGTGACAGGCCATCGAGTTGGATTTTCGCACGCACGTGGAGTTCATCGCCCACTTCGGGGACAGCGTCCACGCCGCCCGATTCGACGTGGCTAACACTCACGTTCGGCCATGCGGTCACAATCTTCGACTTCCACGCCGCGAGAGCACGTGCGCCGGCCGACCCTCCGGCGGTGAGAGCGGCCGCCGACTCCGCCGCGGGAAGGTAAAGCCGTTCGACGTATTCGCGCACCATCCGGTCAGCACTGAGCGCAGGCGAGAGTGTCGCGAGAGTGTGACGGATGGATTCCACCCACCGGGTGGGGATTCCCTCGTCATTGCGGTCGTAGAACCTCGGCGCCACCTGGTGTTGGATGAGGTCGTAGAGGGAGGCCGCCTCAAGCTCATCGCGTTCCGCCGCGTCCCCGGCCGCATCCGCACTCGGGATGGCCCAGCCATTCTCACCGTCGAAGAACTCAGCCCACCATCCATCGAGTATGGACAGGTTGAGCGAACCGTTCATCGCCGCTTTCATCCCGCTCGTGCCACACGCCTCAAGCGGGCGAAGCGGGTTATTCAGCCACACATCGGTGCCGGGGTAGAGCACCTGAGCCATACCGATGTCGTAATTCGGAAGGAACACCAGCCGACCACGGATGTCGGGCTCATTGGCGAAGCGGACAAGCTTCTGAATGAGGCGCTTGCCTTCGTCATCGGCCGGATGGGACTTGCCAGCGACCACGATCTGCACCGGGCGCTTGGGGTCGAGCAGGATCGCGCGGAGACGTTCCTCATCGTGCAGCATCAGAGTGAGTCGTTTATAAGTGGGTACGCGGCGGGCAAATCCGATGGTCAAGACGTTGGGGTCCAACAGGTGGGCGTACCATGCTGGGGCAGCAGCACCGGGGTTCTGCTCGTCCCAGGCTGCCGTCATACGCTTGCGCGCATCGATGACGAGTTTTTGGCGAAGCTCGCCGCGAAGGCTCCACAGATCCGCATCGGATACGGCATCCGAAAGCCAATCGCAACAGGTCGTGTCGCGCTCACCGGTTCTTGACTCGGCCAACCGTGACACGGAGCGATCCGTCCAGCTCGGCGCGTGCACGCCGTTCGTGACGGAGGTGATGGGAACGTCGGAACTGTCGAATCCCGGCCACAGCGCGCCGAACATTCTCCTGCTCACTTCGCCGTGAAGCTTTGAAACGCCGTTCGCTCGCTGGGCGAGCCGGAGGCCCATGACCGCCATGTTGAAGGTGTCGGCGGTGCCGCCCTCGTAATTTTCAGCTCCGAGCGCAAGCACGTCTTTCACATCGACACCGGGAAGAAGCCCCGTCGAGAAATACCGTTTGATCAGGTCTGCCTCAAAACGATCGATCCCGGCGGCCACGGGCGTGTGTGTGGTGAACACCGTCCCTGCGCGTACCACCTCGAGTGCCTCGTTAAAGGTGAGTCCTCCACCAATCAGGCCGCTGATCCGCTCCAATCCCAGGAAACCGGCGTGACCCTCATTCGTATGGAACACCTCGGGGGCGGCAACGCCAGAGAGTTGAGTGTAGAGCTCGATGGCACGCACGCCGCCGATACCCAGCAGGAGTTCCTGGAGCAGGCGATGCTCGCCTCCTCCACCGTACAGTCGGTCAGTAACCGAGCGGTACTCATCATCGTTTTCTGGCACGTCGGTGTCGAGAAGCAGTAGCGTGACCCGCCCCACTGCCACCTGCCAAATACGGGCATACAGGACTCCGTTATAAGGCAGGGCAAGGGCGACCTGGGCGGCAGTGCCGTCAGGACGGCGCAGGACGGTCAGCGGGAGTCCATCCGGATCGAGG
>JBDTCD010000056.1:0-16107 GCA_039923755.1 Terrimesophilobacter sp.
ACGAGAAGCTCGTCCGCGATCGGGGCGACTGTGGCAAGCATGCGAGCACCGTGGATGACAATGCCATCCGCGCGCTCCTCCACTATGCGCGCTGCCAATTGGCCACCCAGCTGCTCGCTGCCAGAAACGGAGCGATTTACTTGCGGTGGAATCAGCGTGTGGGTTGCCAAGAGATCATTCTCACGGACCATCTCGTAGTACGCCTGAATTCGCTCGCCATACACGGGGTCAGCTTGCTCAAACCACTTCCTCGCCGACGACAGCGCAACGAGGGCGGAGTTGAGATAGTCGCTCGAGCGACCGAGAAAACCATTCGAGAACTCGGCCCACACCTGCATACCCGCGCGACGACGCTCCAGATCTTCCACCGTTCTCGGCACGAGGAAGGACACGTTGACGGGCTCACCCGTCGATGGCGACGGGTAGGTGAGCGCGTCTTTGTACTTCGGATCATGCTGAAGGTCGAAAAGCTGCGCGAAAGTGTGAGCAACATTCTTGAACGCGGGATGCTCGGTCAGGTTAGCGCTGACCACCTCACCATCGATGGTGACGTGGGGTCGCATCGCATTCAACTTGTCGAGAAACTGCCGGCCGGTACGTGCACCCACAGCGAGCCTCCTTTATCCATGTTCGTGGTCACGACATTCGTGGCAGTGTTCCGCCAAAAATCACAGCAATGACTCGTGGCCGATCACGTACTCAGGGATGACGGTGAAACTGCCGCTCACAAAGCCCAAGGCATCTCCGTTGCGATAGTCAAAATCTTCGACCTTGCCGAGGTAAAGAGTGTGGTCGCCGCCGTCGTAGGAAGCCCACGGCGTGCACGAGAACCATGAGAGTGTGCCCGCGAGGCGAGGGGCGATGTCAGTTTCCGCCCACTTCGGTTCTTGATTTGGCCTCCCGGCGAAGTGCATGGCGAGGGCCTCCTGCTCGGCACCCAGCACGTTGACGGTGAAGTTTTTGCCTGCTAGTTCATCGTGGGATGTACTCGTACGGTCAATGCTGACGAGCACGAGAGGCGGTTCCATAGATACGGAAGTGAACGAATTCACGGTGATTCCGTGGCGACCAGTGGAGGCCTCAAACGTCACGACCGCCACGCCCGTAGCAAATCGTCCGTAGCTTCCGCGGAGGTAACGAGCAGGTGGCTGGTACAGTCGCGATCCCGGCTCGAAACCCTTAGCGGACTTTGCGTTCATTTTCGGTAATCATCTCCAGCGTTGTGCGATACAGAACGCTGAGCTCTCGCAGTGTCCGATACCCCCATCATTCTAACAATCGGCGAGTCTCAGGGCTGGAGTCGCCCTCCTTCGTGAACTATCTTGCGAAAAGAGGTGTCAGTAGTCGGCTGTCAAGTTCACGCCGACCTTTCGTCGGCACCACGGCAAAAACCCGATTCCGAACGGCTCGCTCGTTGCAATCGAGCCCGCCAACACGGGCATTCCTGCCGACCCGGGCTTCCCTGCCGCGCCCTTGACGTGAATGCCTGAATGTGGTGAGATCGTATATCATTTCGTACACCACTGGAGGTGGCATGCACGACAGCAGTGTCCCCGCAATCGAGTCCATGATCGGCCACACGCCCGGAAAGATCATTGCCGTTCACCTCAACTATCCGAGCCGCGCAGCGCAGCGTGGACGCACCCCCGCGCAGCCGGGCTACTTTCTGAAGCCCGCCACCTCGCTCTCGGCATCCGGCACCCCCATCGAACGGCCTCTCGGGTGCGAACTACTCGCGTTCGAAGGCGAAATCGCCCTCATCATCGTCAAAGACGCCAGGCGCGTCAGCCCGGAGGAGGGTTGGAGCTACGTCTCTGGCGTCACCGCATCCAACGATTTTGGAGTATATGACCTCAAGTACGCCGACAAGGGGTCCAACCTTCGCTCCAAAGGCGGCGACGGATTCACGCCGATCGGTCCCGCCGTGTTGCCCGCAAACCTTATCAACCCGAGCGCCCTGACCATTCGCACGTGGGTGAACGGCGAACTCGCGCAAGAAGGCACCACCGCAGACCTGCTGTTCCCGTTTGGCCAACTCGTCGCAGACCTTTCGCAGCTGATCACGCTCGAGGCAGGCGACATCATCCTCACCGGCACTCCGGCCGGCTCAACCATCGTGCAGCCGGGCGACGTGGTCGAGGTTGTCGTTGAGGATGCCGAGGGTCGCACGACTGGTCGGCTCAGAACACCCGTCGTCGAAGGAACCACCGCGTTCGGTGACTTCGGCTTCGGCCCGAAAACAAGCGATGCGCTCAAATCCGAGGCCGAAGGAACCTCAGGCCCCGCCCCGCTTGCCCCTGAACTCATCGCCAGGATCAACTCCGTCGGCACCGCCACCCTCAGCTCGCAGCTGCGCAAGCGCGGCCTGAACAACATGTCGATCGATGGCCTCACGCCCACCCAGCCGGGCACCCGCCTGGTCGGGCTCGCACGCACCCTGCGCTTCGTGCCTAACCGGGAAGACCTCTTTGCCAGCCACGGCGGCGGCTATAACGCGCAAAAGCGCGCGTTCGACTCACTCAACCCCGGCGATGTTCTCGTCGTCGAAGCGCGCGGAGAAAAGGGCACCGGAACCGTGGGTGACATCCTCGCCCTTCGCGCTCAGGTGCGCGGCGCGACCGGCATTGTCACGGATGGCGGAGTTCGCGACCTCGATGCGGTCACCGCTCTCGGCATCCCGGCCTACCACTCGGGCGGTCACCCTGCGGTTCTCGGCCGCAAGCACGTCCCGTGGGACACCGATCTGACCATCGCGTGCGGCGGCGCCGCCGTGCAGCCGGGCGACATCATCGTCGGCGACGCGGATGGCCTTCTCGTGATCCCCCGCTTGCTCATCGAAGAACTCGTGGCCGACTCCATCGAGCAGGAACGCCAGGAAGCGTTCATCGCCGAGCAGGTGGCTGCTGGCGAGGGCGTTGACGGCCTCTACCCGATGAATGCAGAGTGGAAAGTCAGGTACGAGGCATGGCTCTCAGCCCGGTAGCGGCGCCCAGCAAGTCACAGCTCGCCTACGACTTCGTGAAAGCCCGCATTGAAAATTCCAGCTACACCCCCGGGTACCGACTTGTGCTTGGTGCCATCGCCAGTGAGCTTGGTGTGAGTGTCGTTCCCGTGCGCGAAGCAATTAGGCGACTCGAAGCCGAAGGCCTCGTGCAGTTCGAACGCAACGTCGGCGCCCAGGTCGCGATGGCCGACCCCCGCGAATACCACGTAACCATGCAGTCGCTCAGCGTGATTGAAGGATGGGCGACAGCCGCATCCGCGCCGTTCATGACAGCGGATGACCTCGCCAGGGCGCGTGCGATCAATGATCAACTCGCCGAAACCCTTCAACACTTCGACCCGGTGGCCTTCACGCGGCTCAATCTCGACTTTCACTCCGTGCTGTTCGAGCACTGCCCCAACCCCCACATTCTGGACCTTGTGGATCGGGGGTGGGCACGGTTGCGGGCGCTACGCGAATCGACATTCAGCTTCGTGCCGGGTCGTGCCCGCGAATCTGTCGCCGAGCATGCGCACATTCTCGACCTGATTGAAAGCAAAGCGGATGCCGTGGAGCTGGAGTTCGCCGCGCGCAACCACCGACTGACCACGCTCGATGCTTTTCTGGCCCACGAGAACGCGCGCCCTCGCACCGAACATCCGAACCAACTTCACCCCTCACAGGAGACACCATGAAGTTCCGCAGCAACCCCGCCCTCATCCGCGGATCCATTGCTCCTCTTATGACGCCGTTCACGAGCGACGGCGCGGTTGACCACGCGGGCCTCGCGAATCTTGTGAACTGGCAGCTCGCCTCAGGCAGCCACGGCATCTCCATCGGCGGTTCCACCGGCGAGCCAAGCTCACAGACAATTGCGGAGCGCATCGAGGCCATCCGCACCGTAGCCTCAGCGATCGATGATCGCGTTCCGTTCATGCCAGGCACGGGGTCGGCCAAGCTGGACGAGACGCTTGAGCTCACTGCTGCTGCTCGCGACGCGGGCGTCGACGCCGCCCTCATCATCACGCCGTACTACGCTCGCCCCACTCAGGAGGCGCTCTACCGCTGGTACAAGACGGTGGCCGAGGAGTTCCCCGACCTGCCGATCGTCGCATACAACGTGCCGAGCCGCACCGCTGTCGACATCGCACCGGAAACGGTGGCACGACTCTTCCACGACGTGGAGAATTTTGTTGGCGTCAAGGAGACCACGAAAGACTTCGAGCACTTCTCGCGCGTGCTGCACCTGTGCGGTCCTGAATTGCTGGTGTGGAGCGGAATCGAACTGCTGTGCCTGCCGCTCATGGCACTCGGCGGCGCGGGTTTCGTCAGTGCCACCGCAAACATCGCTCCTGCCGCGGTTGCCCAAATGTTCGAGGCATGGGAGTCCGGCAGCTTCGACCTCGCACGCGAGATCCATTACGGGCTGCATCCACTTGTCGACCTGCTGTTCGTCGAGACGAACCCTGCACCGGGTAAGTGGGTGCTCGAGCAGCGTGGGCTTATTACCAGCGGGTATGTTCGCCCGCCGCTCATCGAGCCAACGGATGCGGGGCTCGTCAAAATCAAGCAGCTCATGACCGAGGGCGAGAAATATCTCACCCCGACCGACGGCTTCACAGTAGGGAGCAAGTAGATGTCACACTTCGTTCCGAACAATCTGCCGGATCGCATCCGCCACTACATCGGCGGCGAGTTCGTCGACAGTGTCGACGGCGGCACATTCGACGTGCTGGACCCGGTCTCCAACGAAACGTACGTGCAGGCCGCAGCCGGCCAGCAGGCCGACATCGACCTCGCGGTTGCTGCAGCCAAGCGCGCGTTCGAGACTGGCCCATGGCCGCGGATGAGGAACCGCGAGCGCAGCCGCATCCTGAACCGCATCGCCGACCAGGTGGAAGCACGCGGAGACGAACTGGCCGAACTCGAGACCTTCGACACCGGATTGCCGATCACTCAGGCGCGCGGCCAGGCACACCGCGCGGCCGAGAACTTCCGGTTCTTCGCCGACCTGGTGGTTGCCCAGCGCGACGACACGTACCAGGTGCCCGGTGTTCAGATGAACTATGTTCACCGCAAGCCGGTAGGTGTCGCTGGTCTCATTACGCCGTGGAATACCCCCTTCATGCTCGAAAGCTGGAAGCTCGCCCCGGCGCTGGCCTCGGGCTGTACCGTCGTACTGAAGCCCGCCGAGTTCACGCCTCTCTCCGCGAGCCTGTGGGCCGGAATCTTCGAAGAAGCCGAGCTTCCCGAGGGCGTGTTCAACCTTGTCAACGGGCTCGGCGAGCAGGCGGGCGACGCGCTCGTGAAGCATCCGGATGTACGCCTCATCTCGTTCACCGGCGAAACGACCACGGGACAGACGATCTTCCGAAACGCTGCTAAGAACCTCAAGGGCCTCTCGATGGAGCTCGGCGGCAAGTCGCCAGCCATCGTGTTCGAGGATGCCAACTTCGACGCCGCGATCGACTCCACGCTGTTCGGAGTCTTTTCTCTCAACGGCGAGCGCTGCACAGCCGGCAGTCGCATCCTCGTTCACAGCAGTATCTACGACCGATTCGTGGAGGCGTACGCTGCCCGGGCGAAGAACATCGTCGTGGGCGACCCGCACGACCCGAAGACGGAGGTTGGCGCCCTCGTACACCCTGAGCACTACGCAAAGGTCATGAGCTACGTCGAGCTTGGCAAGAGTGAGGGTCGTCTGGTCGCTGGTGGCGGGCGCCCCGAGAATCTGGCTTCCGGAAACTACGTCTCCCCCACCGTGTTCGCAGACGTGAAGCCGGAGGCTCGCATCTTCCAGGAAGAGATTTTCGGTCCGGTCGTCTGCATCACCCCGTTCGACACCGATGAGGAGGCCCTCGAACTTGCGAACGCCGTAAAGTACGGCCTCGCTGCCTACTTGTGGACGAACAACCTTGAGCGCGCCCACACCTTTGCGCACAACATTGAGGCCGGTATGGTGTGGCTCAACTCGCACAACGTGCGCGACCTTCGCACCCCGTTCGGCGGAGTAAAGGCCAGCGGCCTCGGCCACGAAGGCGGCTACCGTTCGCTCGACTTCTACACCGAGCAGCAAGCCATGCACATCTCACTCGCACCGGTTCACACTCCCCGATTTGGAGCCAGCTCATGACGCAGTATCCGGATGTCATCCGCGCGGCCTATGCCGAACTCATCGTGAGCGATCTCGCGGCGAGCCGCGCGTTCTACGTCGATGTGCTCGGACTCGTCGTCACCCACGAGGACGAGAGCGCAATCTACCTTCGTGCGTTCGAGGAATACCTGCACCACTCCCTCGTGTTACGGGTCGGCCCCGTTCCCGCGCTGGGCGTGCTTGCGTACCGGGTGCGTTCCCAGGCGGAGGTGGCAACGGCTGCGAGCTATTTCGAGAATCTTGGATGCCCGGTCGAGCACCGTTCCGCTGGAGCACTGAGAGGTATGGGTGAGGCGGTTCGCGTCGAGGACCCGCTCGGCTTCCCCATCGAGTTCTTCTATGACGCCGAGCATGTGGAGAGATTCACTCGCCGCTACGACGTGCACGGTGCCGGTGCGATCTCCCGTCTCGACCACTTCAACATCATGACGCCGGATGTCCCGCGTGCCCAGCGGTACTACCAGGATCTGGGCTTCCGTGTGTCGGAGGACATCCAGGATGCCGAAGGCACCGTGTACGCGTCGTGGTTGTACCGCAAAGCCACCGTGCACGACATTGCTCTCACCGGTGGGGACGGCCCGCGGATGCACCACATCGCGTTTGCCACACACGAACGCGCACAGATCCTGAATATTTGCGATCATTTGGGGGCGCTACGCCGCTCGGACATGATCGAACGTGGACCCGGCCGACACGGTGTATCGAACGCATTTTACCTGTACCTTCGCGACCCTGACGGCCATCGGATCGAGATCTACACGCACGACTATTACACGGGCGACCCCGACAACCCCACCCTCACTTGGGACGTACACGACAATCAGCGCCGCGACTGGTGGGGCAACCCTGTCGTGCCCAGTTGGTATGCGGAGGGTTCGACCGTGCTCGGCCTGGACGGTACGCCGAAACCACTGGTGGAACGTGTGGAGGCACAGGAGGCTGCTGTCACCATCGGTGCGGACGGCTTCTCCTACACGCGTGCGGGCGATGCGATGCCGGAGTACAAGCTGGGCAACCAGCTCTAGGTTTTAAAGCGCACCCTCGTCTGCCGCCTCGGCAGTGGTGTCGCCGAGAGGTCGCGGATGTCGCGGCTGATCGGAGGGGTCCCGCAGCAGGAACGCGAGACCGAGGCACACAGCGGTGAGGCCGATAAGGATCACGAAGCTCACTTGCAGGCTTGACTGGTCGGCGATGAAACCCAAAATCGGAGTGAACAGCCCGCCGACGGTCACCGCAAGACCGACTGTGACACCGCTGGCAATACCGATCCGGTTCGGAAGGTAGTCCTGCCCGAGAATCACGAACACGGCAAACGGAACGAAGATTGCAACCCCGAACAGGGCGACGAACACCATCGCGAGCGACCAGGTCGGCGCCAGCACAAGGCCCACAAGGGACGGAATCGCCAGCGCGAATCCGATCCGGATGCTGAGCAGCCTGCCCACACGGTCCGCAAGCCAGCCACCGATGAGGGTTCCCACCGCTCCGAAGGCGAGGAACACCGTGAGTGCCGCACCGCCGAGTGCCTGTGATGTACCGAAGTCATGGATGAAGTACAGCGCGATGAAGGACACCGCACCGAAGAACACGATGGAACGCACCACAACGACAGCTGTGAGGCGGAGGAACCCTGGCCAGTTATCGGGTCCCGGCGGATGGAAGACCGGGCGAGGAGTGTCGGCCGGACCGTCGAGTACACGGCGCAGCCATATGACGATGACCACGGCCATGACGACGGCGGGGATAACGAGGAACGGCGTTCCGCCGAGCCCCGTCAACAACAAAAGCGGTGTCGCGACGAGGGATCCCATGGCGAAACCAAGGTTGCCACCGACGGCGAAGACGCTCATCGCGCGGTTACTGTTACCTGCTGCGGTCCTCGCGGCGCGAGCTGCTTCCGGGTGGTATGCGGAGATTCCTACGCCAGCGATAGCGATCACAACCCACGTCATCCAATATTCGGGAGTGAAGGCCACAAGGCTCACACCGATTGCGGCCGTCACCATTCCGGTGGGAATCAGCCACCGTCGAGGCTTTCGATCTCCCCACCATCCGAAGGCCGGCTGCGCAACCGACGAGAGCAGGTTTGCTGCAAGGGTCAGGCCCGCGACGGCCGCATAGCTGTAGTGGCGCTCCAGGACAAGGAACGGCAACAGGGCGGGCACCACACCCTGGTAGAAATCATCGATCAGGTGGGATGTCGCCATGAAGGCGATCCCACGACGATTCACGTGAGTGATGTCGACTCCGTGATCTCCGCACCGGCGTAACCAAGTTCTGCGAGCGCCGCCTCGGAACTCTCGGCGTTGACTCCGGCGACAAGGTCGGTGAAGATCCTCACGTGCCGGCCGTAGGCGAGCGCATCGAGAGTTGAAGAACGCACGCAGTAGTCGGTGGCGATGCCGACAATGTCTATGTCGATGACGCCGAGTTCATCCAAGAGCTTGCCGAGGCCTCCACCCTCGGCGGATGTTCCCTCGAAGATCGAATAGGCGGGAACTCCCTGGCCTTTGAGGATGTGGTGCGTCACGGTCGCGATGTCGAGCGCAGGGTGGTATTCAGCGCCCGGTGTTTCGGCAACACAGTGGATCGGCCAGGTCGTGACGAAGTTGGGTTCCTCGGAGGTCGCGAAGTGGCCGCCATTGTCGTTGTCGGGATCGTGCCAGTCCCGCGATGCGAACACCTCGTCGTAGTCGCCGGAATGCGCGCCCAGAAAATCGCTGATTCGCGCTGCAACGCCTGCTCCGCCCTCGACGCCGAGAGCGCCACCCTCAGTGAAATCGTTCTGAACGTCGATGATGAACAGCGCTCTGGTCATGGTCCGATGAAGTCCTAATTGTTCGAAAGGTTGTTTCCACAAGTGAAGACACCGGTTGTGACAGTGTCGAGCGCATCCATGGCGTTCGCCTTGACTGGCCCGAGCGCATAGAACGCGAATGACAGCACCGATCCGTCCTGCGCTTTAGTCCATCCGGCAAGCGTTCGCGCCGAATTGATCCATCCAGTCTTCGCCGTGACATTGCCTCGCGCAATTGCATTCGGTCCGGTGAATCGGCTCGCCAGCGTTCCCGTCTTGCCGGCAATCGGCAGGGCGGCCTTGATCACGCCGAGCCCCTGCTCGCCCGTCGCAACTTTCGCCATGAGCTGGGCCATGAGCAACGGCGGAACGGCATTCTTCGCGCTCAGCCCGGAGCCATCCTCGATGAACATCCCTGCGGTATTGAGCCCCAGGTTTGCAATGGTGCCCGGGATGATCGAGTTGAGCGAAGCGGCGGTTCCACCGCCGCCCGATTCTTTGGAAACCACTCGCGCGATCATCTCTGCGAGCGTGTTGTCCGACATGGGGAGCATCTGCCCGATCAGGGTCTTGATCGGCTGCGACGTCACCTCGGCAAGTTTTGGCAGGCCCGGTGTCGCGTTACCCAACGTGATGGTGACGGGATTAGGGAGATTCAGGGCGGCGACGAAGGCGTCTCCGGCACGGCCGATCGGATCGGTGCTGCGGGGGCTCGTGGCCTTCTGCGGGTTGGCACGGTCGCCATCCACCATCAGCGCGGTAACTTCGGAGTGGTAGCCGATCGTCTGTTCGCTGCGCTGCCAGGTGGGATCCCACTTATCGGCAGGGTTCCAGTAACTCGCGTCGAGGATGACGCTGGTGATGTCTTCACCAGGGTGGTTTCTCTCCCATGCGGTCTTGGTCTGGGCCGCCAGATCGGAAAGTTTCGGCGCACCCTGGTATACACTTTCGACTCCCACCGGCAGTGCGCTCAGGGTGGGGTCGCCGCCGCCGACCAGGACGATACTGCCGGGAGTCGCTCCCTCATACACCCTGGTTGACATCCGGAACTCGGGCCCGATGGTCATCAGTGCTGCGCTGGCGGTGATCACCTTGAGTACACTCGCCGTCGCCGCAGGCTTGTCGGCGTTTCGGTCAAACAGAACCTCGCCGGTTGTCACGTTGATGACGGATCCCTCGAAGGTCAGAAGGCGCGGGTCCTGGGCGAGGGCGTTGATCGAGCAGGTACGCAGTGCCGTCGCAACGGCGGGTTCGGGAGGGACCTCGCGGGATGGGATGGGAGTTGGCGTCTCACTGTGCACCAGCGCGACGGGTACTGCGGATCCGATTGCCACTCCGCCGAACACGGCTGCCGACCCGAGGAGAAGGAAAATGACACCAAGCGCAGAGAACATCCAAACGTTCGGATGCCGGGCAATGGCGGCGGCAAGTCCTCGCGCAGGGCGATCGCCTGCTGGCATCCCTTGACCTCCCACTCCACCCAACACTTCCGTTGCGGGGTCTGCGGGAACGTGAGCAGAATGGTTGGCCTGCCGAGCTGCCCGTCGGGTCAGCGGTTCCTCGTCACTCACTCGCCCATAGTATCGGCGCAACTGGCGAGGTATCTGTCACACGCGACGTGGTGCACGAGCCCACTCAGGTTTCGCCCGGGTAGGTCAGCCCGATCTGCCGCCGTACCTCGTCCAGGGTCTCCATGATGTGCACCGATTCGCTCGGCGGCAGGAGGTCACTCTCGCTCGAGCCCTCAGCGACGAGTCGCTCCAGCTCCCACGCCTGGAACTGCATGCCACGGCCCGTCACCGACCCATCAAACGTTTCCACCGGTGCACCGTGCCGGTCGAAAACTGTGAATGACGTCGGCGAATACCACACCGAATCGAGTGAGATGCGCCCGGTGGTGCCGATGACGGTTGCGGTATTCGGCCCTGGCGCATCGAGTGCTGTGTGGAGTACGGCCTGCTCCCCGCCGGGGTAGGCCAGAATGATTGCCGTTTGGCGGTCGACCCCGGTGTCGGTGAGCGTTGCGTTCGCCTGAATACTCGCTGGAGCGCCAAACAGGTCCCACGCGAAGGAGACCGGGTAGATGCCGAGGTCGAGCAGGGCGCCTCCGCCGAGGTCGGGATTCCTGAGTCGATGGGCCGGGTCGTCGGGCAGGAGTTGGTTGTGGTCGGCAAGCAGGGTGCGCAACTCCCCAATAACTCCGCTCGCGATGATCTCGCGGACGCGAAACATGTGGGGAAGGAACCTGGTCCACATCGCCTCGAGGATGACAAGACCGCTCGAGTGTGCGCGGGTGACCATCTCCTGTGCTTCCCGAGCATTCAGTGAGAACGCTTTCTCGACGAGGACATGCTTACCGGCATCCAGCGCGAGCATGGCGTTCTCGAAGTGCATCGGATGTGGGGTGGCGACGTAGACGACATCGACGGCATCGTCTGCGACCAGTGACTCGTAACTCGGATGTGCGCGGGGAATATCGAACTGCGCAGCGAACGCCTCAGCGCGCTCGAGCGTGCGCGAACCGACGGCAGTCACCGTGAAGCCATGGCTCACCAGGTCTGCCGCCTGCGCGTGCGCGATCCCACCGGTACCGAGAATGCCCCAACGAAGTGAACTCATTGATGCGAATCTAGCAGCCACCCCACCGTGCCGCTGCGCGAGTGAAGGAGTATGGCTCGTTCGGAAGACCACCGTGGGTCATCGCGAAGTAGATGCAGACACCAGCGACGCTCCCCGCGAATGTTGGGCGATACAGTGAGGCCCGGTGAGGCAGTGAGTTCCACCACTTGGTGGCAACAGTCGCACCGGAGTTGTTGTAGCCGCCCGCGAGGTTTCCATCGCATCCGACGCTGGGAACTCCGTCGCTACGCTGGGAACCCATGTGCCCCCAGGCACTGTTCGGGTCGGTGCTTGGGTCTTCCGCCATCCAGAACAACCGAGTCTCCATGCACGCGTCGTAGCGGATGTGGCTCATGGGAATGGGGTTCAGGCAATTCGCGACGCGGATGGCGTTGTAGGTGCTGGCGAATGCGGCGAGGTCCCCACTGGTCGTGCCGGCAACTCCGCCAGCCGACGTGCGGCTCGGAGCACCCGCCGTTGATCCGCCGATTGCCGACGGGCAGCTTCCCCCTGATGCAATAACGGCGGCGCGGCGCTCGACGGTTCCGCTACTGGCCTTAGCGGCCGTGCGGGCGGTTGGCGCCGCCACCACTACCACCACTGGTTTCGGCACCGGCTTTTGCGCAAGGTGTTCGGAGTCCTTCGTCAGCTGTGCGGCACGCGCCGCCTGCTGTGCAGCGAGTGTGGCCTCACTGAAGTTCAAAACCTGGATAGACCCAGCGGTCTGAATGGCGGCAACCTTGGGCACCGAAGCGAAGACAGGGAGCAGCGTCTGTTGGCCAGCACTGGCGGCCGACACCGTTCCGAATAGTGATGGCCCGCTTCCGCCGATGAACGGGAGAACGAGAGTCAACACGGCCGTGAATACGGCAATGAGAAAAGCAGAGCGCTTCACAACAGTTCCCCCCAGGCACTGATTCTGCGACTGTTCCCCAACGGCCGCTCATTCCACGCTACGTCCGCTCAGGCCGCTACCGCAATGCGATCGGGCACACTTTCCCCGGATAACCCCTGTTTTGGGGGCGTTTCGTTGCTCAAAATGTGACGCCCACGGGGGGTGGACCTGCTAGTCGGTCCCCCTAATGGAGGACCTGATAGGCCCGATGAGTCGACGTGAGCCGCCTGTCAGAATCGAACTGACGACCTTCTCATTACGAGTGAGATGCTCTACCAACTGAGCTAAGGCGGCCGGTCCCCCATCACAGGAGACACAGCATGAAAGCTTAGCCGATCATCAGCGGCGGGTAGAAGCGAGCGTCAGGTCCAGTTGTTGGAATGCCTCATGGATTCGGGTAGGGAGCGGCACTGCGTCATCCTTTTCAATCCATCGCCGGTATGCATATCGCATCGCCGCGAATCCGATCAGGCTGACCAGGTGCGCCCGCTGCGTCAGCGCATCCTCGTCTTGTTCGAGCGCGTGGTCGTCGGTTGCCAGGCGCTGGCGGACGAGCCCCGCCAGTTCGTCCTCGAAAAGGTGGAGAAACGCCATCCGCTTTGCAAAGAGCGCAGGATGCTGGCGCAGAAGAGTTCTTCGCCGCTGGCTTGCGGCGCGGTCGTCCGAAAACGCGTCGGATGCAGCCTCAAAGAGTCGACCGAGGCCGGAGAGCAGGTTCTCCTTTTTACCTTCGGAGAGGAAGACAGCTGCCGCCTCAAGATCGGCGAGAGAGGGAAAGTCCCCGACGGCGGCCTCTTCCTTCGATGCGAAGTAGTTGAAAAAGGTTCGGGGAGACACGTCCGCCGCCGCGCTGATCTCTTCGATAGTGACGCGCTCATAGCCGTGCTCGGCGGACAGATCGAGGACGGCCTGCTGGATTGCCCGACGCGTGGCCCGTCGTTTCCGCTCGCGCAGCCCAAGGGGAAGCTCCACCGCGGCTTTCGTCATACTTTCATTCTTGCAGAATGTGCAAATTTGCACAATTCCACTTCATTGGGTCAGCAGTTGGGATCCTTCTGCGGAACCGTTCCGCTAACGAAGAAATCATCCACAGCGCTGTTCACGCAGGAATTCGACTTGTTATACGCCGTGTGCCCCTCGCCGTGATAGGTCACAAGGTGGCCGTTCTCAAGCTCGGATGCGAGGCCTTTCGCCCACTTGTACGGCGTAGCCGGGTCGTTTGTCGTCCCCACGACGAGAATCGGGGCTGAACCGGCGGCCCTGATCGGCCCCCTCACCCGCGTCGCCTTAAACGGCCAGGCATCGCACGATGTACCGCCGTAGGACATCTGCGGCCCGAAGGTCGGTGCCGCCGCGGCCAACTCCGCCGCCTCTGACCGCAACGTCGCGCGGGTGCTCGTCGACACATAGTCAAGGCAGTTGATCGCGATGAATGCTTCAGTGGAGTTATCAAGGTAGGTGCCGTCGGCATTCCTGCCGTAATAGGAATCCGCTAGCTGGAATGCGTAATCGGCATGGCCGCTCATCACATCGGTGAACAGGTCGTTCAGGTACTTCCAGTTCGACTTGCTATAGAGCGGCAGGATGATCGCGTTAAACATCGCACCGGAACCCAGCATCCGGCCATCGGACGCGCGGAGCGGGCTCACGTCGAGACTGTGCAGAAGCAACCGGATCTTGTCCATGGCACCGTCCACGGTTCCGCTGAACGGGCAGCCCTTCGCGGTCAAGCAGTCCTTGAGGTATGCACGCGCCGCGTTCTCGAATCCCACCGCTTGCGTCTCGGTGACCTCGAAATCGGTGGTCGCCGGATCCAGTGCGCCGTCGAGGACGAGACGGCCGGTCTTCGTCGGGTACAACTCGGCGTAGGTCGCGCCGAGGAAGGTTCCGTAGGAGTATCCGAGGTAGTTGAGCTTCTTGTCCCCGAGAACGGCCCGAAGGAGGTCGAGGTCTCTGGCTGCACTGACCGTGTCGACAAATCCGAGG
Organism: Terrimesophilobacter sp.; assembly: GCA_039923755.1. Classification (GTDB taxonomy): domain Bacteria; phylum Actinomycetota; class Actinomycetes; order Actinomycetales; family Microbacteriaceae; genus Terrimesophilobacter. The sequence continues at coordinate 14,435 of JBDTCD010000056.1, forward strand.
AGCGCCCCGGTGTATTTGAGGCACGCCTTGCCGAAGTCGGCATTCGACTTCTCCAGGTCATTGATCCAGGCATCCGATCCGACCGGATTCGGCGAGATGTCAAAGAGGAAGGCGTCCATCTGTGACGGTGTGCTGTAGCACGACACCGCGGACGACTTGTTAACACCACGTGGGTCGAACCCGACAATGTCGTAGTGCGAACTGAGGGTCGAGTCCACAGCGTAACTGAGGCTGTCGCGGATGAAATCGTAGCCGGATCCTCCCGGACCGCCGGGGTTCACCAGCAACGACCCCAACCTCTGGCCGGTCGCGGTCGCCCGAATCAGAGCGAGATGGATCGACTCACCTGACGGGTTACTCCAGTCCATCGGTGCAGTAGCGGTGGCGCACTGGAAGGTCCCCTCGCACTTCGACCAGCGGAGCACCTGCGAGTAGAACGGCTGAAGGTCGCCCGCAACCGTCTCCCCCGTCGGCGACGACGTGTTCCCCGGCACTGGTGGAAGGAACAATGACACACACCCGCTGAGGGGCACGACGAACGCGAGACAGGCGGCGATGATCACCGTGCGGATTCCGCGCGTCGTATTTCGTGTCATGAAGAGACCCTTCGAGCTGAGATGAGCATGGCTTCCAACGCGAGCGCCGGGGAGACATTGTTGCCTATGCGGCGGCGGGCGGTCGCAATGGCATCGAGGGTTGCAAGAGTCTGAGCCGGCGAAGCACTGGACGCGGCGATGCGCACCCGTCCGAGAATCTCCAGGTTGATCGGTTCAACATCCGAACCGAGTTGCACGAGAAGGATGTCGCGATAGAGCGACAACAGGTCAACCATGATGCGATCAAGGCCGTCGCGCAGGCTACGTGTTGCCCGGCGCTTCTGGTCTTCGTCGAGCGATTTCAACTGCGCCCTCAACGCGGGCGGAATCGTTCCGCCCGGCTCCACACCGAGCGAGCGGAGGGCACCATCTCGCTCCTCGGCATCACGTTCCTGCGTGATCGCTTTAGCGTCATCCGCCGCGGTTTCCAGGAGAGCGCCGGCCGCCAGCACCGCATCGGACACCGTGTGAATTCCCAATGCCGCCTCCAGCGTGCGCTCGCGACGCGCCCTGGCCTCTTCGTTGGTGGCGAGTCGGTGTGCCATCCCGATGTGACTTTGCGATTCGCGCGCGGCCCGTGTCGCCAGCCCCAGGTCAACGCCGTCCCTGCGCGCGATCAGCTCGGCAACGTCAGAAATGGCAGGCACCCGCAACCTCACGCTGCGCACGCGCGAACGGACCGTGGGAATCAGATCAGCCTCGCTTGGAGCGCAAAGAATCCACACTGTGCGGGGTGGAGGTTCCTCCAGCGCCTTGAGGAGGACGTTCGACGTGCGCTCCGTCATCCGATCTGCATCCTCGATGATCATGACGCGGTACCTGCCGACCGAAGGGGAAAATTGAGAGCTCGTGACGAGTGAGCGCACCTCGTCGATCGAAATGATGACCCGCTCAGTGCTGAGTACACCGAGATCCGGATGCGTCCTGGCGGCAACCTGCCTGCGGGCGGCTTCATCACCCTCGGGATCCCCTGGGCTCAGGAGTGCCGTGGCAAACGCGAACGCGAGGTTCGATCGGCCCGACCCGGGAGGCCCGGTGATGAGCCACGAATGCGTCATCGCGCTATCGGGTTTACCG
>JBDTCD010000057.1:0-7482 GCA_039923755.1 Terrimesophilobacter sp.
GCCTTCGAGGCCAGCTGTCACGGCATCCGCGAGAGAATACACGTCAACCTGGGCTCGGCCACAACTCGGGCACGAGACGATCTCAAGCTTGCGTTCGCGAAGCCCCAGCGACTGGAGAATCTGCAAGCCCACCTTCACTTCCTCCACCGGAGGCGCCGAAAGCGACACCCGAATAGTGTCGCCAATGCCTTCCGCAAGCAGGATGCCGAAGGCCGTCGCCGACTTGATGGTGCCCTGGAATGCTGGCCCTGCCTCGGTCACGCCCAGATGCAGCGGCCAATCGCCGCGCTCGGCAAGCAGTCGATATGCCTTCACCATGGTGACCGGGTCGTTGTGCTTCACCGAGATCTTGAAGTCGTGGAAGTCGTGCTCCTCGAACAGGCTCGCCTCCCAGACCGCGCTCTCCACGAGCGCCTCGGGGGTGGCCTTGCCGTACTTCTCAAGCAGGCTCGGCTCCAGCGACCCGGCATTCACGCCGATGCGGATGCTGACACCGGCCGCTTTCGCCGCAGCGGCAATCGCCCCAACCTGGTCGTCAAACTTCTTGATGTTGCCCGGGTTCACGCGCACTGCACCGACACCGGCATCGATCGCGGCGAAAACGTAGCGCGGCTGGAAATGGATGTCGGCGATCACCGGAATCTGACTCTTTGCCGCGATAATCTTCAGCGCATCTGCGTCGTCCTGATGCGGTACAGCGACGCGCACGATATCGCAACCGGAGGCTGTCAGCTCCGCAATCTGCTGCAGTGTTCCATTAATGTCCGTCGTCTGCGTCGTCGTCATCGACTGCACGCTCACGGGAGCATCCCCGCCCACGAGAACCTTGCCCACCGCAATCTGCCTGGACTTCCGCCGCGGCGCAAGCACCTCGGGAACCTTCGGCATTCCAAGATTGATGGCGGGCACGTCGCTAGTTTAGCTACCTAATATGTGAAAGGAGCGCCTCGTCAAAGGCGTCCGGGTGCTCAAGGTGCGGAGAGTGCCCGCAGTTCTCGAGTGTGACCTCACGGAATGCTCCACCTGCAGTCGCGTATGCCTCCAGCACCGCACGCGTCTGGGTCACCATCGGCTGGGCGGGAGCAACATCCTCACCCGGCCAGCCAGGAATTACCCCGAGTTGACCGAGGTAATTCAGGTCGAAGAAGGAGGCGTCGGAGACGATCGCGTCATTCGTACCGTGAATCCACAACACGGGAGGCTTTCTTTCGAGATCGACGATTCCGGACGTGTTAAAGACCGTCGGGGCCATGGTGTTCAGGACTCCGAGGTTCCCTGGCGCGAAGCCGGGCCAGTTCTCGCTCGCCACAGAATTGCCGGGGTAGTTGCCCTCGCCGGTTTTCGTCGACAGCATCGACTCGACCCACAGGTCTTCGTGCTCAGACTCGAACCCTGGGGTCACATACGCAGTGCGGTAGACGGTGCGCGGCGAGGTCTGCTCGTCGGCGGAGGTGTCGCCTGCGGCAAGGCGCGCCACGAAATCGCGGTTTGCACCGCCCGCGCCGCAGCCTGCAGCATCCGATGCCGTCAGGCGGCCATCGGCGCCAGCAGTGGCTCCGAACCCGTACGGCGAGACAGGCGCTTGGAGCGTCGCCGTCGTGACGAGGTCCGGGTAGTCCAGCATGAGTTGCTGCACCACACCACCGCCCATGGACCAGCCGACAACGTGCGCAGAATCGATTGCCAGTTCGGAGAGCACAGAGGCCACATCGTCAGAGAAATCGGCAAGGCCGCGAGTAGCATCCACATCGAGCGTTTCACTGTCACCGAAGCCGCGAAGGTCGATGGCGATACAATGGTAAACGTCAGGCATGCGCAGCATGGTGGGCTGCCAGAATGACGACGACGAGACGTTGCCGTGGATGAAGACAATTGTTCCCACGTGGTCGCTGCGTTCGCCATCGATCACGCGTTCGAGCACATTCGCGCGCAAACGGCCCGTCTCCACGGTGTACGCGATAATTCCATCCAAGAGCGTTCCGGTCATGTCAGGTCCTTTCCCAGGTGAGGCGGCGGCTCCGTTGCCGCGCGCACGTCATCGGCGGTCACTCCGGGAGCGAGCTCCTGAAGGACCAGTCCATCATCCGTCACATCGATGACCGCAAGATCAGTGATGATCCGGTTCACCACGCCACGCCCGGTGAGCGGCAGCGAGCAGTGATTCACGATTTTCGCGGAGCCGTCCTTTGCGACGTGCTCCATGAGCACGATGAGCGTCCCTGCGCCATGCACGAGGTCCATCGCGCCGCCGGGTCCCTTCACCATCTTGCCTGGGATCATCCAGTTGGCGAGGTCGCCGGACTCCGACACCTGCATGGCGCCAAGGATGGCGGCGTCGATCTTACCGCCGCGGATCATGCCGAAACTCATGGCGGAATCAAAGAACGCTGAGCCGGGCAGCAGGGTGACCGTCTCCTTACCCGCGTTGATCAGGTCGGGATCGACCGCGTCTTCTGTGGGGTACGGGCCAACGCCGAGGATGCCATTCTCCGACTGCAGGATGACTGTCACACCGTCTGGCACGTAGTTCGGCACGAGCGTTGGCAACCCGATGCCGAGGTTGACGTAGGTGCCGTCCTGGAGTTCCCTGGCCGCCCGTGCCGCCATTTCGTCACGTGTGAGTGCCATGACTATGCCTCCCTCACGGTTCGACGTTCAATGCGTTTCTCGACATCGGCGCCCACGTCAAGCACGTGATGCACGTAAACGCCGGGGAGATGCACGGAGTCCGGGTCGATCTCGCCCGGCTCGACAAGTTCCTCGACCTCGGCGATGCAGATTCTCCCGGCCATGGCTGCGATCGGGTTGAAGTTGCGAGCAGCTTTGTTGAACACGAGGTTGCCGTGTGTGTCCCCGCGCAACGCGTGGACGATCGCAAAGTCTGTCGTGATCGCTTCCTCGAGGACGAACTCGCGCTCGCGCCCTCCGAACTCGAACACGCGAACCTCTTTCTGCGGAGATGCCACTTCGATACTGCCATCGGGCGCATACCGACGCGGGAGCCCACCCTCCGCAACCTGGGTTCCCACACCGGTTGGAGTGAAGAACGCGGCGACACCCGAGCCGCCTGCACGCAATTTTTCCGCCAGAGTGCCCTGCGGGGTGAGTTCGAGTTCAAGCTCTCCCGTGAGGAACTGGCGCTCAAACTCCTTGTTCTCGCCGACATAGGAGGAGGTCATCTTGCGGATCCTGTGCGCCTTCAGCAATACCCCGAGACCCCAGTCGTCAACGCCGCAATTGTTGCTCACGATGGAGAGGTCTTTCGCTCCGGACTTCAGGATCGCGTTGATCAGGACCATCGGGTTTCCGGAGAGGCCAAATCCACCGACGGCGATGCTGGCTCCATCCCGGATGTCGGAAACCGCTTCTGCAGCTGACGCGACCGTCTTGTCCATGCTCATGTCTGCTCGACCTCCTCCTCATGCCTTACGGCATCGTGTGGCACCGCGATGCCGGCGTCGCCCAACGCTGACGTGACGACATCTGCCACCATTCTGGCCCCGTCATCCGCCATCACGATCGTATAGTGGTTCACATTTCCCGCGGCAATGGTCACCAGACCCGGCAGTGTCGCTTTCCATTCCGCCACAGTGGCTTCAGGGTAGAGCGGCGGCGTTTGGTTCATGAGTCCGCGCGGCGCCGAGATGAAGGTTGCCGGATGAGCGAGCTCGCGAAGCGCGCGCATCAGCGATTCGCCTCCCCGCAGTTCGATCGAGTCGGCCGCCACTGCCTCGTACGAACTGGATGGACGAAGATTCGGCTCCGTCCCCACGAGGTCGTAATCGAGGTAGTCCTCAACGATCGTGTTCCAGTCATCCGCAAAGGCAGGGTGGTGTCGCCAGTAGTCGCGATAACTTTCGCGTGATTCGAATGTCATGGAAAGACGCTCGGCCGCTGGGCCAAGGGTTGCGCGCATGGCTTCTTCATCGCTCAAACCGGGCAGAGCGGGCAGCGGCAGCCCACCATCGACGAGAACGAGGGAGACAACTTTCTCCGGATACATATTCGCGAAGACGAGCGAAGCAAAGGCACCCATCGAGTGGCCGATCACCACTGCGGAGCCAATTCCGTACGCATCAACCACGGCCGCCAGATCGTGCCCATGCTGCGGCATCCCCCAAGGGCCGGGCAACTCGTTGCTTCGGCCCCGCCCACGCAGGTCAGGCGCGATAAAGCGCACACCGGGAAGCCTGGATGCGACCAGCGGCCACGCCATATGGCTCGCCGTCACGCCGTGCACGGCGAGCACGGCCGGACCATCCGTCGGTCCCCACTCCCCCACAACGAGGTTGCCGCCGCGCACCGGAACGCTCGTGCGTCGGTAGTTCGAATCAGTCAGGCCCGTCATCGCGCGCTCCACCCGCCATCCATCGTGTAGGAGGCGCCGGTGACCATTCCCGCGGTCCCGCCGGCCAGCCAGAGTGCAAGATCGGCCACTTCTTGTGGTTCCACCAGTCGCTTGATCGCAATCTCGGCGAGCATGATCTTTTCCACCACGTCTGCCTCGGGGATTCCGTGAAGGCGTGCCTGGTCAGCAATTTGCTTCTCGACGAGGGGCGTGCGGACATACGACGGGTTGATGCAATTGCTGGTCACACCGTGCGGGCCGCCCTCCAGCGCGGTGACCTTGGACAGCCCTTCCAGTCCATGCTTTGCCGCGACATAGGCCGACTTGAAGGCGGATGCCCGCAGCCCGTGAGCCGACGAAATATTGATGATGCGGCCGTGACCACGTTCGTACATCTTTGGCAAGGAAGCACGAATGAGTAGGAACGGGGACTCAAGCATGAGCCTCAGAATGAAGGAGAACCGTTCGGGATCGAAGTCTTCGATCGGGCTGACATGCTGCACCCCCGCGTTGTTGACGAGAATGTCGACGTCAAGCTCCAGATCGGCCAAGCCAGCGGTATCGCTCAAATCGACCTGCCATGATTCTCCGCTAATCTGCTGCGCCAGCCTTTCCGCTGCGTCTCCGTTAAGATCGGCGACAATGACGTGGGCGCCTGCCGCAGCGAACGCCGACGCACAGGCCGCACCGATTCCGCTTGCCCCTCCGGTCACCAGTGCTCGCTGTCCACCGAGATCTGTCATGGCTGGTCCTTCCGTTGATCATCATGCGCCGAAATCGTGCCGCCCGCGTCGGGTCCGCCGTCACCCGTTGGTGCGCCCAACCCGCGCTGGATAAAATGCATCATCTGTTCGAATACTTCGGGCGGTACAGCCGACGTGCGGCTCGCTGTGGGGTCCCTCGCACCAGCGGCATTGTCCCCGTCGCCCCACAGGACCCATCTCATTCCGACCATTTCACCGATACCCATGAGAATCCAGGCGACGATTTCCGGGTCGAACTCACCCAGTTCGCCATGCTCTTGCGCGGCCCTCAGCCCGCTGATGTAGCCGTCGACGATGCGCGAGTAGTGCTGCTGAAGAGCGCCCGGCGAGACGAATTCGGCTTCCCGCACGATTCGGTACAGCGCAGGGTGGGAGGACGTGAACTCAAAGAATCCGCGAAAACCAGCGCGTTCCTGTTCGATTCTCGACTTTGCCCCGGAGGCCGCCTCCGTCATCGCATGCCGCACGCGACGATTGAGGTCCTCGATGAGTTCTTCGAAGATCTCCAGCTTGCTGGTGAAATACAGGTAGAACGTGCCCTGAGCTACTCCGGCCGCCTCCGTGATGCGAACGATCGATGCATCACCGTATCCGGATTCGGCAAATACCCTCTCCGCGGCCTCCAGCAACCTGGCGCGCGTGCGCATGCCGCGTTCGGTGCGCGGAGTGTCGATCATGAGAGCCGATTCATGTCTCAGTAGATTACATCGGTTCGCGATAGAGTGTCAATCAGGACACACCCATTTACCGCACTCGCCATGGAGCACTCAATGAATCAGCGCGACGTCGTCATCCTCGCCGGGGCGCGAACCCCGCTCGGAAAATTGAACGGTGCACTCTCGCCTCTCACCGCCGTCGAACTTGGGGCCGCGGCATTGCGAGCCGCTATCGAGCGCTCGCACGTGGATGTCGCCGACATCGACGCCGTCATTTTCGGCCAGGTGCTACAGGCGGGCTCGGGCCAGGGACCAGCACGCCAGACATCGATTGCGGCCGGGATCGGCTGGAACGTCCCCGCAATAACGATCAACAAACTGTGCCTGTCCGGACTCACCGCGGTGATCGACGCTGCGCGCCTCATCCGCACGGGTGAAGCCGAGGTGGTCGCGGTAGGTGGCCAGGAATCCATGAGTAACGCACCCCACCTGCTGATGGGCTCCCGAAAGGGTTGGCAGTACGGGAGTATCGAAGCTCTCGACCACATGGCCAACGATGGACTTGAGGATGCGTTCGACCGCGTCTCGATGGGACTCTCCACTGAACGCCACAATGTCCCGTTGGGAATCTCCCGCGGAGACCAGGACAAGATTGCCGCAGCGTCGCATCAGCGCGCCGCAGCAGCCGCCGGCCTGCTCGCTGAGGAGATTGTCGCCGTGACCATCCACGGACGCAAAGGCGACGTGGTCGTTTCCGCAGATGAGGGGATCCGCCCCGAGAGCACCCAGGAGTCTCTCGCCGGGCTGAAGCCCGCATTTTCGCCGGAGGGAGCCATCACGGCGGGAAACTCCTCCCCGATCAGCGACGGTGCTGCTGCCCTCATCGTTGCCAGTCGCGAGTATGCAGAAGCACACAACCTCGAATGGCTCGCGCTCGTTGGCGCTGCGGGCCAGGTCGCTGGTCCCGATAACTCGCTGCACGCACAGCCCGCCCATGCAATTGCTGCCGCTCTCGAGCGCGGTGGGTGGGAGACGAGCGATCTCGACTTCATTGAAATCAACGAGGCTTTCGCTGCCGTCGCGCTTCACTCAAGCCGGGCCCTGGGGGTCAGCAACGACATTGTCAACATTCACGGCGGGGCGATCGCGCTCGGCCATCCGATTGGAGCCTCGGGCGCGAGGCTCGCCTTGCACGCCGCATACGAGCTGAAGCGGCGCGGATCAGGACGGGCAGCGGTCTCCCTCTGCGGCGGCGGCGGACAGGGCGAGGCGCTGCTCCTCAGCCGCTAAAACTACTCAGCCGCTGACCCGCGACTGGGCATGGCTTAAAGGTCGCGGGTGTGGCGGGCGTCTACGGGCGGCGATCTTTAAGCCATGCCCAGACGCCGCCGCGCTAGAACAGCGTGATCGGCTTGACGATGTCCGCGTAGATGAGCAGGAGGCTCATGCCTCCGAGCAGGATGACGACGGCGAACGTCAGCGGAATCACCTTCGCGGTGTCCACCGGCCCCGGGTCCCTCCGCTTGAATAACTTTGCGAACATCCGCCGCAGGCCCTCCCACAGGGCGCCGGCAACATGGCCACCATCAAGCGGCATGAGCGGAATCAAGTTGAAGACGAGCAGCGCAATGTTGACCGATCCGATCAGTCCAATGAGGTACGCGGCACGATCCGCGAACGGGATTGTGTTGATGCTGGTGATCTCCCCCGCGAT
>JBDTCD010000058.1:0-9394 GCA_039923755.1 Terrimesophilobacter sp.
TACAGCCGGGTTGGTTCGAGCAGTGTCTCGCCGACGACACCGAGTTCGGCGGTACTGTCTCGGAAACCGATACCGCGTTCGGCGAGGATATGCCTCACGAGCGAGTATCCGTTGCTGTGCAGCCCGGAAGAGGCGAGTGCGATCACGATATCGCCGCCACGCACCCGTTCGGGGCCGAGCACGGAATCCGCTTCGACAGCGCCGACAGCAGCGCCGGCAACGTCGTAATCGTCGGGGCCAAGGAGCCCAGGGTGCTCAGCCGTCTCTCCGCCGACAAGTGCCGTGCCGGTCTCCGAGCACGCTCGCGCAATACCGGCCACGATGTCCGCAATGCGCTCAGGAACGACCCGGCCGCAGGCGATGTAATCCGTCATGAAGAGCGGCGTTGCACCCACGACGACGATGTCGTCGACAACCATGCCGACAAGGTCCTGGCCGATCGTGTCGTGCTTGTCCAATGCCTTAGCGATTGCGACCTTCGTGCCGACGCCATCCGTCGAGGTCGCCAGCAGCGGATGCCGGAAGGTTGTGAGCGCCGAGGCGTCGAACAGCCCGGCGAATCCACCCACGCCACCGAGAACCTCGGGTCCATGGGTTTTCGACACTGCTGCCTTCATCAACTCAACAGCCAGGTCACCGGCGCGCGTGTCAACGCCGGCGGCCGCGTACGCGTCGCTCACTCCTGCCGCCCAGGATCACCGTACAGGGCGGCCAGCTCGCGGGTGGACGGCTTATTCTCGAGAAGGTTCTTGCCCATGAGATGAGCGTCCGGCAAGGGAATTGGGTACTTTCCGGTGAAGCACGCCGTGCACAGACTCGACCGGGGCTGCTCGGTGGCGGCGATCATGCCCTCCTCGGAGAGGTAGCCGAGCGAATCCGCCCCGATAGCCTGCCGCACCTCGTCGACACTGAGTCCCGTCGCCAGCAACTCAGCGCGGGAGGCGAAATCGATGCCGTAGAAGCACGGCCAGGTGATCGGAGGGCTCGATATCCGCACGTGCACTTCGGCTGCCCCCGCCTCACGCAGCATCGCGACGAGCGCGCGCTGCGTGTTGCCGCGCACAATCGAGTCGTCGACCACGATGAGCCGCTTGCCCTTAATAACTTCCTTGAGCGGATTGAGCTTGAGCTTGATTCCGCGCTGGCGAATCGTCTGGGACGGCTGGATGAACGTTCGCCCGACGTAGGCGTTCTTCACGAGTCCCTGGCCATAAGGGATACCCGACGCCTCTGCGTAACCGATCGCCGCCGGCGTCCCGGATTCCGGCGTCGGGATCACGAGATCCGCCTCGACCGGATGCTCCTTCGCGAGACGGCGACCCATCTCCAGCCTGGCCTCATGCACTCCGCGGCCGGCGATCGTCGTGTCGGGCCGGGCCAGATAGACGTACTCGAACACGCATCCGGCGCGCTTCTCCTCGGCGAAACGCTGCGTGCGGAGTCCGTTCTCGTCGATGGCGATCAGCTCGCCCGGCTCGACCTCACGCACGAATGCTGCGCCGACGATGTCGAGTGCAGCAGTCTCGCTCGCAACCACCCATCCGCGTTCCAGGCGACCCAGCACGAGCGGCCGCACACCTTGCGGGTCGCGTGCGGCGTACAGGGTGGACTCATCCATGAATACAAGGCAGAAGGCCCCCCGAAGCAGTGGCAGCACCTCGAGCGCGGTCGCCTCGAGAGTGTGATCGAGGTCCCCAGCGAAGAGCGCGGTGATGACAGCGGTGTCGGTCGTATTTCCCCTGGCCAGTTCACCGTCCGCCTCTGGATGCCGTTCGTGCACGAGCTGAAGGAGTTCGGCAGTGTTCGTCAGGTTGCCGTTGTGACCGAGTGCAACGGTGCCTCCAGCTGTCCGCCCGAGCGTCGGCTGCGCGTTCTGCCAGCTTGATGATCCCGTGGTGGAGTAACGCGTGTGGCCCACCGCAAGGTGGCCAATGAGCGTGTTGAGGGACGACTCCGTGAACACCTGGGATACGAGGCCCATGTCCTTGTAGACAAGAATCTTCGAACCATCGCTCGTTGCTATGCCTGCAGACTCCTGCCCCCGATGCTGCAAAGCGTAAAGACCGAAGTAGGTGAGTTTGGAGACTTCTTCGCCAGGAGCCCACACGCCGAACACGCCGCACGCGTCCTGAGGACCCTTCTCGCCAGGGAGGAGTTCGTGACCCAGCCGACCATCGCCACCGGCCAAAACGTGTGCCCCTATCCGTCGCTGTTGTGAGCGTTGTCGGCTAACGGGGATTGCTCATCGTCGACACGCAACGCCAGTTTACCCGCGATGACCTGCGTGGCCAGACGACTTGCTCGACGGTCGAGCAGGATCGCCACGATGGCGCCGAGGAATCCACCGGTCGGGATCCCGAAGAGGCAGAAGAAGCCGAGGGAGGCGGCGAATCCCACTGCCGGATCGGAGGGGTACATCGACGTGAGAATGAGAGTGGCGAGAAAACCGATGAGCGCTCCTACCACCACGAACACGGAGAACTTCGGCGCGCGCCGGATGGTGACGGTGGTGCGCTCCTCTTCTCCGGCCTCCGGCACTTCGCTCATTACCCTATTCTCCCGCATTCCACACCAGCGGGAGCATCCCCTCAAGGTTCGCCCGGGTTCCGGATGCCGCCACCCGGTCGGTGGCGAGCGCATCGGCCCACCCGAGTGCGCCGGTGGCCAGCGCAAGCCAGGTTTCGGCGTCGACTTCGATGACGTTCGGCGGCGTGCCCCGCGTGTGGCGCGGACCCTCCACGCACTGCACCGCACCATAGGGTGGCACGCGCACTTCGAGCGTGTTGCCGGGGGAGGCATCCGCAAGAACCTGTAACAGGTAGCGCACGGCCAGCGCGACGGTATCGCGATCGCCGGTAGAACTGACCGCGGCCAGTACCGCTGCCCTGCCGCTGGTCACCGCAATCCGCGCCTTGCCCACACCCCAACGCTAGCCGAACGAAAATGAAGGAGAATCGCGCACTGAGTGTCGGTATGTGCCCAAAAGCACCCCCTCCGCGACAATCTCCTTCATTTTCGTTCGGAGCAGGGAGGGGGGTCGGGCCGGTAACCTGTGGTGGTGCGAATCCTCCTTCTTGGTTCAGGTGCGCGCGAGCACGCCATCCTCTCGGCCCTGCTCGCGGAGGATGCCGGCCACGAGGTGATTGTCGGGCCCGGCAATGCGGGAATAGCCGACGAGGCGACGACGATTGCTCTCGATCCGGAAAATCCGAGAGTGGTCGCCGATTTCGCGGCCGACAACGACATCGAGCTCGTCATCGTCGGCCCAGAAGCACCGCTGGTCGCCGGGGTCGCGGACGCGGTACGAGCTCGCGGTATAGCGGTGTTTGGCCCGAGCAAAGCTGCCGCGCAAATGGAGGGCAGCAAAGCGTTCGCGAAGCGAGTGATGGATGCGGCGGGAGTGCCCACCGGACGTGCCGTGCGTTCAGCGACGCTCGCTGAGGTCGCAGCAACTCTCGACGAGCTCGGAGCGCCCTATGTCGTGAAGGCCGATGGCCTTGCCGCGGGAAAGGGCGTTCTGGTCACCGATGATCGTGCCGCGGCTCTCGCACACGCTGAGCACTTCCTGCAGCTCGGACCGGTGCTCGTGGAGGAGTTTCTCGACGGCCAGGAGGTCTCCCTATTCATGCTCGCCGACGGGTCGACCGTGCTTCCGCTGTCTCCAGCGCAGGACTACAAGCGCCTCTGGGATGGCGATCTCGGTCCCAACACCGGCGGTATGGGTGCATATTCCCCGCTGCCCTGGCTGCCGAAGGGGTTCGTCGACGAGGTCGTCAATACCGTGGCGCTTCCCGTCATCCGGCAGCTCGCCGATGAGGGAACGCCCTTCAGCGGCCTGCTCTACTGCGGCCTCATCGTGACCGCGCAGGGTGTGAGAGTCATCGAATTCAACGCCCGCTTCGGGGACCCGGAGACCCAGGTCGTGCTGCCGCGGCTCGTCACATCGCTCAGCGGGCTGCTCTACGCTGCGGCGACCGGGAGGCTTGGCGGAATGCCATATCCGGAGTTCACGGAGAAGGCCTGCGTCACCGTCGTCCTCGCGAGCGAAGGCTACCCGGATGCCCCGCAAACCGGCCGCGAAATCTCCAGCCTCGAGGCGGCCGCCGATGTGCCAGGCGTACGCATCCTTCACGCCGCCACCGCTCGCAACGGGGACCGACTCGTTGCTACTGGTGGCCGCGTGCTGAGCGTTGTGGCAACGGGAGGCAACTTCGCTGAGGCGAGATCACGAGTGTATGAAGCGCTGCGGCTGATTACCCTTGAAGGCTCCCACTACCGCACGGACATCGCCGCCCGGGTTGCGGAATGAACGGCTGGGAGCTCACTTACTCCGGCAAGGTGCGCGACCTGTACCGGTCAGAGGCGCGCCCCGGCGAGGTCCTTATGGTCGCAAGCGACCGAGTGAGCGCTTTCGATCACGTTCTCGAGCCGGGCATACCGGGCAAGGGCGAACTGCTCACCCGACTGAGCCTGTGGTGGTTCGACAAGCTCGACGGGGTGCCCAACCACCTGGTGCCCGGTGGCGCAGAATTCATTCCCGTCGAAGTTGAGAGGCGGTCGATGCTCGTGCGCACTCTCAACATGTTCCCCATCGAGTGCGTCGTTCGCGGTTACCTCGCCGGCAGCGGCTGGGCCGAATACCAGGCGAGCGGTGCCATGTGCGGGATCACACTTCCGGAGGGACTCGGATTCGGGGACCGGCTGCCGCATCCGGTATTCACGCCCGCGTTCAAGGCGCCCATGGGGGAACACGACGAGAACATCACCTTCGAGCGAACCATCGAGCTCGTCGGTGCGGATGCCGCAGAGGTTTTGCGAGCGCTGAGTCTCGACATTTACACTCGCGCGGCAGTGATCGCGGAGAGGCACAGCCTCATCCTCGCCGACACTAAGTTCGAGTTCGGCGCGGATGCCGAGGGAACGATCACCCTCGCAGATGAGGTCCTCACGAGCGACAGCAGCCGATATTGGGACCTCGAGTCCTGGAAGCGCGGAGAGCGTAAAGACAGCTTCGACAAGCAAGTGGTTCGCAACTGGCTGTCCGCCCACTGGGACGGTCAGGGCACACCCCCACCGCTACCCGACGAGATTGTGGCCCTCACCGCCAACCGCTACCGCGAACTCATCCACCGGCTCACAGACTGACAAGGGCACTGTGGGAATGCGCGGATGTTCGGCGTCGTTCTTCTTGAGCGTGGAGGAACAATGACATCAGGCACGCACGGTACGACAAACCCAGCAGACATTCTCGCGGCAGATACCGCGATGGGTGCCGTCACCCTGCGGGTCGCTGACCTCGACCGCATGATCGGTTTCTATCGCGACGGGGTTGGACTTGACCTTCTCGCCCAGGACGGTGACAGCGCGATTCTTGGCCGAATTGGTCGACCCTCCCTCATTCTTAAAGTCGCGCCCGAGCTTCGCCACGCAGGCGATCACGAGGCCGGCCTCTACCACACCGCATTCCTCTTCACCCGAAAGTCCGACCTGGCCGCGGCCGTCAAGTCGGTGGCACATCGGCATCCGTCAAGCTTCACGGGCAGCTCAGACCATTTTGTGAGCAATGCGTTTTACTTCGACGACCCTGAGGGCAACGGCGTCGAGCTGTACTGGGACACCGAGCGCCAATTGTGGGAGTGGGACAATGGCTCCGTGCGAATGGGTACCGTGTACCTCGACCCGAATGCTTTTCTTCGTGAGAACCTCACGGATGCCGGCTTTGAGAAGCCGGGCGATGGCGACGTAGGAGTAGGCCATGTCCACCTCAAAGTCGGCGACATTCCGACAGCGAAGCGTTTCTATGTCGACACCCTCGGCTTCGAGATAACGTTCGAGTACGGAAGCCAGGCGCTTTTCGTCAGCGCTGGCGGCTACCACCACCATGTTGGAATGAACACCTGGCAGAGCTCCGGTGCAGGCACTCGAACTCCGGCACTCGGCCTCGGGCAGGTGTCGATCGAGGTTCCGTCGGCGGATGATCTCGGTTCACTCCGCGAACGCCTCGCGAGTGCGCACGTTCCCGTCATTGATGATGGCGCAGGGCTGGCGTTCGATGATCCGTGGTCGAATCTCGTCAAGGTTGTTCCGGCTGCCTCGTAGGCACCACCACTAAGCAGAGTTCTGCAGGATGAAAGTTAGGTTCAGCGCAAGACCGAGCTGAGCAGAATACTCGTCTCGCTGTTGACCACACCGTGAATCGAGCGGATGCGGCCGAGCACGCCGTCAAAGTGGGCGAGCGTTTCGGCGCCGAGCTCCGCCACAAGGTCCCAGCCACCGTTGGTGGTGTGCAGCGCACGAATCTCCGGGATGCCGCGAAGTTCGCGAATGACAGTGTCCGTCGTCCTGCCCTCGACCTCGATGAGTGTCATGGCGCGAACTTCGAGCGGGTCGAGTTCGTCGCGCACGCGCACGCTGAATCCGACAATGGTCCCGGATGCCGCGAGCCGATCAATACGCGCTGTGACGGTCGCGCGCGCAACGCCCAGCCGCCGCGCGAGCTCCGCCACCGGCATCCGCCCGTCCTCCCGAAGGGCTGACAGAAGGCGACGATCGGTCTCATCCAGTGAACTCTTTGCCATAGTGCTCACTTTACCTGCGCATAACGGTCAGTCATTGGTCAAATAGTGATCAGTCACGTTCTTGCCGTTGCATATCGCCAAGTCATAGCGTTGACAGTGAGTATGCAAGGAGTGCCATCATGACCCGATTCGTCGATGTGCGGAACATGGTCCGTTGGATCGGACACCACGGTCCCATCCCCATCATGGAGGGGATGGTCGACTACCTCGAGAGCGACTTCCGGCGTTGGGAGAGTTTCGATAAAACTCCGCGCGTGGCCAGCCACACTCCGTTCGGCGTGATCGAACTCATGCCGACAAGCGACACCGACACGTACGGCTTCAAGTACGTCAACGGTCACCCCTCGAACCCCGCCCGCGGGTTCCAGACCGTTACGGCGTTCGGCGTTCTCGCCGACGTCCACAACGGTTACCCCACATTCCTTTCCGAAATGACGGTGCTCACGGCGCTGCGCACGGCAGCGACATCCGCCATGGTCGCCAAGGTGCTCGCACGCCCGGGGAGCCAGGTCATGGCACTCATCGGTTCGGGCAGCCAATCCGAATTCCAGTCGAGTGCGATTCGCTCCACCACGGGCGTCGATCATCTGCGAATCTGGGACACCGATCCAGCCGCGATGGAAAAATTCGTGCGCAATATGGAACCCCTCGGCTTCCACATCACCGTCGCTCGCTCGGCCGCGGATGCCGTGGACGGCGCCGACATCGTCACAACCTGCACGGCTGACAAAGTCAACGCGACGGTGCTCGACCACGCCATGGTCACGCCGGGCATGCACATCAACGCCATCGGCGGAGACTGCCCCGGGAAGACGGAGCTCGAACCCGCCATCCTCGATGAGGCAGCCGTCTTCGTCGAGTACACACCCCAGACGCGCATCGAGGGCGAGATCCAGAACCGGACAGCGGACTTCCCCGTCACGGAGTTCTGGCGGGTTCTCACGGGTGCAGCGTCGGGGCGCACCTCCCAAGACCAGATCACCGTGTTCGATTCGGTCGGATTCGCGATCGAAGACTTCTCCGCCCTGCGTTATGTGCGCGACTCTGTGGACGGAACAGACTTCTTCGACGACATTGACCTCATCGCCAATCCAGAAAATCCGAAGGACCTGTTCGGTTTCGTCGGCGCGCTTTCCCCTGTGGGCGGTTGACGTGAGTGTTCAGGCGCCGTCGGCGGTCATCATGGTCCGCCCGCACCACTTCGATGTCAATCCGATCACCGCGGCCGACAATGTCTTTCAGTCAGCCGAGCCGAATGGTTCAGGCGACCGCGCGTCGGCCGCGTTCCGCGAGACGACCGCTCTCGCCGACGCGCTTGAGGCTGCGGGCGTGCGCGTTCACCTCTTCGATGATGAGAGAGCCGATCGGCCGGACAGCGTTTTCCCCAACAACTGGATCTCGACCCACCTTGGCGGGCACGTTGCTGTTTACCCGATGTTCGCCCCGAATCGCCGCCTCGAGCGACGCCACGACATCCTCGAGTTACTGAAGGCGCGATATCGCGTCCAGGACATCATCGATTACTCGGGTTTGGAACTCGACGGTATCTACCTCGAGGGCACCGGTGCCATGGTGCTCGATAACGACGAGCGCGTGGCATACGTGGCGCGCTCAAACCGTGCTGACCCGATCGCTCTCGAGCGGTTTTGCACGAACTTCGGGTACGAACCGATGGTCTTCGACGCGGTTGATCCGAGTGGCACGCCGATCTACCACACCAACGTTCTCATGTGCATTGCCACCGACTTCGTTCTCGCTGGCACCGCCATGATGATGCCGGATGCGCGGCGCGAGGAGATCATCGAGCGGCTCGGTGCGGGCGGCCGCACCGTCATCGACCTCAGCTTCGAGCAGATCAGCGAGTTCGCCGGCAACGCGATGGAGCACACCGGAACCGAGGGGCGCATCCTCGCGATGTCCGGCAGGGCAGAAGCAAGTCTGACCTCCACCCAGCGAGCGGTGATCGAGCGAAGCTGCCGCATTGTTGCGGTCGACGTTCCCACCATCGAGCTTTCGGGCGGATCCGTGCGCTGCATGATCGCCGGCATTCACCTGACGCCGCGTCGAGACTGATTGTCGCGCATCGGCTCTGCACACCGGTCGTGCGCAGCCATCACGACTAGCCTTCTCACGTGAAACGCCTCAGTCGCGTGGTGGCCATCCCCCTCGCCCCAGTCCTGATCGTGCAGTCGCGCCGACTGCGCAGGGAGATCCCGCGGCTCCCTGATTCTGCACTTCCCTGGACCGGGTCCCTCGCGGGCCCGCGGCCGGTTCACCTCCTGGTCCTGGGGGATTCGACCGCGTCAGGGGTGGGTGCCGACACACAAGACGACGCACTGCCCGGTAATCTCGCGCGCAGCATTCACGAACGGCTCGGGCGCGGAGCCACCTGGAATGCCGTTGGTCGTAACGGCGCCACCGCACGCGACATCATCACCGATTACCTCGATGAGGCGGCAAAGTCTCCGTGCGACCTCGTCTTCCTCACGATCGGCGCGAACGACGCCCTCGGCCTGCGATCCCGCGGCGCTTTCCGCCGCGATGTGGCCACGATTGTCCACACCATGCGGCGTGCGAACCCGCAGGCCCTGATCCTCGTCTCCCTCATGCCACGTTTCGATAGATTTGCGAGCTTGCCCCAGCCGGTGAAGTGGAACCTCGCCCTCCACGCGGCAAGTCTCGATGACGCAGCCAGACGTGCCGTTTCCGGGATGCCGGGGGTGTTCGCGATCCCCAAGCCGGCCCCGTACACGCCCGAGTTCTGGGCGTCAGATGGCTTTCACCCGAGTGCGGACGGCTATCGCCAGTGGATTGAC
>JBDTCD010000059.1:0-8404 GCA_039923755.1 Terrimesophilobacter sp.
TCTCCTCTGCGAGGCGCACGTCTTCGGTCTGCAAGAGTTCGGTGAGCTTCTGGGCGATCTCAACATCCAGCCCACCCATCTCCTTGAAGGTGCCGCGCAGTCCCTTGGGCACGACCTTCTCGGGAAAGCGGTAACGAGCGAGTTGCGCGATGTGCTCGGCCATGTCGCCCATCCGCTCGAGTGATGCGGAGATGCGCAGCGCACTCACGACGATCCGCAGGTCGCGTGCCACCGGCTGCTGCCGGGCCAGGATGTCGATCGCGAGTTCGTCGAGGCTCACGGTGAGTTCGTCGATCTTGTCGTCGTCGGCGATGACGGCCTCGGCAAGTGACACGTTGGATTCGTTGAACGCGCGGGTTGCGTTCTCGATCGACTTCTCGACGAGAGTCGCGATCTCGACGAGGCGCTCCTGCACCTCGCGCAGTTCCTGCTGGAATACTTCCCGCATTGCCGTTCCCTTCACGCCGTACGTCACCTGACGCGTCAATACTGTCCGAGGGAGGTTAACAGCCGGTGATCTCCGTATGAACATTGGACCCAGTTGCTGCCCCGGAACCCCTTCCGGCGACTCCGCCCGGGGGAAGTAACTAATCTAGTCGCTATGGACTCCGCCTGGCTGGTGCCCGCCGCTATGGCGTTCGGCGTGCTCGTCGGCGCCGGTGTTGTGAGCATCGTCTACCTGGCTGCCCGGCGCGGCGATCGCGCGGTCAGCGTCGTCACTCCGTCGGTTCCGGATGGTGTGGACCAGGTCATTGACGCGTTGGAGTCCGGTGGCGTCGTGCTCGACCCCTCAAACAACGTCATCAAAGCAAGCCCAGGTGCACTCGCCTTCGGACTGGTCTGGAATCATGCACTCGTCCATCCGGAACTGGTCGCCATCGTCGACACCGTGCGGCGCACCGGGGAAGCTGTCACGGAAGAGATCGAGCTTCCCCGTGGTCCTCTCGGCGACGCCAACATCTACCTTTTCGTTCGCGTAGCCCGCCTCGGGTCGCGTTACGTTCTCCTGCTCGCCGAAGATCGCACCGAGGGTTACAAACTGGATGCGGTGCGCCGCGACTTCGTTGCGAACATCAGCCACGAACTGAAGACACCGATCGGGGCCGTCAGCATCCTCGCCGAAGCACTCCAGGCGGCGGCCAAGGAACCTGAGCAGGTGAAGCGGTTCGCGAAGCGGCTCACCAAGGAATCGGAACGACTCGCACGCATCACCCAGGAGATCATCGAGCTCTCGCGCCTGCAGGCTGCTGATGCACTGAGCAAGCCCGAAGTGGTGGAGATCGATCACGTGGTGGCGAGTGCGATCGACCAGAATCGTGTCGCTGCGGAGGCACGCAACGTGACCATTGCGAGCGGCGGTGACGCGGGCATCGAAGTGTTCGGGGACGAATCACTTCTCGTGGTCGCCCTGCACAATCTCATCTCCAATGCGATCCTGTATTCCTCGAAAGGTTCGCGAGTGGGCATCGGCGTGAGCAACGTGGATGGAATCGTCGAGATCGCGGTGACCGACCAAGGGATCGGGATTCCCGCGGAGGAGCTGGATCGGGTGTTCGAGCGCTTTTACCGGATCGACCCGGCGAGATCCAGGCACACGGGAGGAACCGGTCTGGGGTTGAGCATTGTCAAACATGTGGTGCAGAACCACGGGGGTGACGTGAGGGTGTGGTCGCAACCCGGATACGGTTCGACATTTACTATCCGGCTTCCCGAGGCGTCTCACGCCACTGCCGCCTCACTGGGAGAAGGAGCATGACACACATCCTCATCGTGGAGGACGAGCGCTCGCTGAGCGAGCCGCTTGCGTTCCTGCTCGAGCGCGAGGGCTACCAGACGACGATTGCGAAGGATGGCCCCGGCGCCGTTGCGGCGTTTGATCGCGGCAATCCCGATCTGATCCTCCTCGACATCATGCTCCCGGGGTTTTCAGGCACAGAAGTGTGCAGGCAGATCCGCAGCCGATCGAGCGTGCCGATTATTATGCTGACGGCCAAGGACAGCGAGGTCGACATTGTCGTCGGGCTTGAGCTCGGAGCGGATGACTACATGACGAAGCCTTATTCGTCACGCGAACTCCTCGCGCGCATCCGGGCCGTACTTCGCCGAAGGGTGGAGATTGACGAAGGACCGGTGGGCATCCTCTCGGCGGGTGACGTCACGATGGATCTCGAACGACACACGGTGACGGTGCGCAGCGAACCGGTGCAGATGCCGCTCAAGGAATATGAACTGCTCGAAGTTCTCCTGAGGAACGCCGGCCGTGTCCTCACGCGCGGACAGTTGATCGATCGTGTGTGGGGTGCCGATTATGTGGGCGACACGAAGACCCTCGACGTGCATGTGAAACGGATTCGCGGCCGGATCGAACAGGACCCCGCGGCACCGGTCATGTTGGTGACAGTACGCGGACTCGGCTACCGCTTCGAAGAGTAAGCGCTACGGCGTCGGCGTCGGTGTGCTTGTCGGCGCGAGTCCTGCATATTCACCGTTGGGCGCGAGGACGGGAAGCATGAGCTGCTTGCCGGAGACGTCGCCGTACTGAATGAACACCGGGAAGAGGCTTCCCGCCGGTGCATCGATTCCGGTGAGAACGAACTTGGCCCCGTCCGTGCCGTTGAGGCTGGTGACCGTATTGGCGTTCACGAAAATGCTGCCATCGACCTTGGTCTTCGCGGCGTCCTCGTACTGGATTGATACCTGGATGCCGTAAGCGCTCATGTTGTCGAGGTTGATGAGGAGGCTGGCGGACTGGCCGTCGTCCGTGACGAGTAGAGCGTTGTTGACCTTGATGTCGCCCACTGTGGCCCCGATGCCGTCGCTCGGATCGTACTTCGTCATGGTCGCCTGCGGGGTCATGTACGTGCAGCCCGTGGTGCCGCCCACCAGCAGTGCGACGAGAATGGCGCTCGCAGCAAGACGTGCTTTCACAGAATCCTCCGAGGGTGAAAATCGGTGTCGTTCACGGGAAGTAGCCCAGCAAACACAGTTGCGAGTTTAGCCTAGCGCCGTGACCGCCCGGGCTCGAGATCGGCCCACCCCCCACCAAGACCGCTGTGGTAAACTATTGGTCGCGGAATGGAGCCAATTCAATGCTTTTCGAAGTCGGAGAGACTGTCGTTTACCCCCATCACGGGGCTGCCACCATCACAGAGGTCAAGAAGAGGACCGTTCGGGGTGAAGAAAAGCTCTACCTGAAACTCAACGTCACTCAGGGTGACCTCACCATTGAGGTGCCGGCCGACAATGTCGACCTCGTCGGCGTTCGTGACGTCATCGGCCGTGAAGGTCTCGACAAGGTGTTCGAAGTTCTTCGTGCGCCCTTCACCGAAGAGCCGACCAACTGGTCGCGCCGGTACAAGGCGAACCTTGAGAAGCTCGCCTCGGGCGATGTCATCAAGGTCTCCGAAGTGGTGCGCGACCTGTGGCGCCGTGACCAGGACCGTGGCCTTTCTGCCGGGGAGAAGCGGATGCTCGCCAAGGCGCGCCAGATTCTCATCTCCGAGCTCGCGTTGGCTGAAAAGACCGACGAGGAGAAGGCGTCCAACGTCCTCGACGAGGTTCTTGCCTCTTAGCTACTCGCTTCCCCATTGCTGTTTTTGTGGGGATCTCAACCGGTAGGTGAACCCTGCCGATTGGTACGCTGTGAGGCATGCCCTCGCCGACAGTTGCCATCATCATCGTGGCCGCCGGCAGTGGCACGCGGCTGGGCGAACCGACCCCAAAAGCATTCGTGACGCTTGCTGGGCGCTCGATGCTGGAGCGCGCCCTTGATGGCGCACTCGCGATCCTGCCGTTACCTCAGGTGATCGCCGTCGTCCCGTCTGATCGCGTGCAGGAGACGAAGCAGATGGTCGGAGGAACGCACGTGCTCATTGTGGCCGGCAGTGCCACACGCCAGCAGTCCGTAGCGTGCGGTCTTTCGGCAGTCGATCCGACTGTGGAGATCGTGCTCGTGCATGATGCAGCGCGCGCACTGACCCCAGCCGAACAATTTGAGCGGGTGATCCTCGCAGTGACGCTCTCGGGCGGCGGAGTCGTTCCTGGCCTGCCCGTCATCAACACGGTCAAGCGGGTGGATGAGACGGGGCGCGTCGTCGAGGAACTTGACCGGTCTGAGCTGCGCGAGGTCCAGACGCCGCAGGGTTTCCCACGTGCGGCCTTCGTGGCGGCGCATGGCACGGTCACGGAAGAGTTCACGGATGATGCCGCGTTGTTCACGGCTGCAGGACATCCGGTGTCAGTCGTCGACGGCGACCCGCTCGCGTTCAAGATCACGACGCCGTCGGATTTGCGTCGAGCCGAGCAACTTGCTGGCGGCTCGGCGCCGGGTGCGGCGATGCGCACGGGTCTGGGGATAGATGTCCACGCGTTCGATGAGTCCCGGCCGCTGAGGCTGGGCGGTCTCGACTGGCCGGGTGAGGTTGGCCTGGCCGGACACAGCGACGGCGACGCGATCTGCCATGCGATCTGCGATGCGCTCCTGTCTGCCGCGGGCCTCGGCGACCTCGGCAGCCAGTTCGGCACGGACCGGGCGGAATTCGCGGATGCCGCGGGTGCAATTTTCCTCACGGAGACCGTTCGGCTCGTGGCGGAGGCAGGGTATCTCGTGGACAACGTTGCAGTGCATGTCGTCGCTTCGAGGCCGAAGATCGGTCCCCGTCGAGGTGAGATCGAGGCAGTGCTCAGTGGGTTGGTGGGTGCCCCGGTGAGCGTCGGCGCGACAACGACCGATGGGCTCGGTTTCACCGGTCGCTCAGAAGGTATCGCAGCTTATGCGACGTGCCTGCTCAGTTCGCGCTAATTAAGTGGCGCTGCCGCGCAGTTGAGGTGTGGCGCGGTCGAGGTGCAGCGCGGTTTGCGAGAGCGCGGAGAGCAGGGCGAGTCCGCTGAGCTTCTCCCAACTTGCCGTCCAGGTCAGCTGGCGCGCGATGTCCCACACGATCTGGGGTTGTACCGCCGAGGGGTGCAAGCTGGTGGCGTCGACCTCTGCGAGAACGCCAGCCACCTCGGCGGTGCGCCTTTCGTGGTGGGTGGTGGTCTCTGCGCACCGTTCGGCGATGCCGCGAAAGCGATAACCGTGCCCGGGCAAAGCCTCGAACGTGTCGAACGCCGCAACTTTCTGAAGCGATGCGAGGTAGTGGTCGACGGGGTTCCCGACCGGTGTTCCGCCGAGGCCGATTCCGGGGAACTGGTTGGGTAGGAGCAGATCGCCGAGATATATAACCTCGTGGGCGTCATCGACCAAAGCAAGGTGGCCCGAGGTGTGACCCGGCGTGTGTAGTACGCGCACCGAGTGGCCGGGAATGTGCAGCCGTTCCCCATCGTCCAGGAGCCGGTCTGCGGTGAACGCGGTCCAGCTGCTTCGACGATGGAGTGCATCGAGAAGCTCAGGCAGGCGCTCGACCGGAACACCCCACGACTCGAGACGTGCGACCGCCTCAGACTCGACCACGGGAGCCGCCAGTTCGCGGATACCCTCCTGCTCGATCCGATGGATGGCGACGGGCGCTCCGGATACAGCGCGGATGCGCGCGGCCATGCCGAGATGATCAGGGTGCAGGTGCGTGACCGTGACGGAGGCGACATCAGTGACGGTGCGGTCGAGAGCGGCCAGGACCGCGGTGAACCGGTGCCAATTCTCATCCGAATCCCAACCGGTGTCCACGACGTGAACGGAGCCATCCGTGCCGAGCAGAAGGTAACTCAGCGCGTAGTGGGGCAGCGTCCCCGGTTGGGGGAGCCCGTAACAGTACAGGCCGTCACGCACGAGTTCGAGGTCGGGGATGCCGTTACCTGCGGCGGCGTCGAACTGGGCGGAACTCGTGGCGTGCATTCCTTCGATGGTAGTTGACGCGACGAGCCACCCAGAAGCCGTGGCAAGTAGGCTTTGCCTGTGACAGTGCGCCTCTACGACTCCCGGACCCAGTCTGTCGTCGACCTCGTTCCCCTTGTCAAGGGGGAGGTTGGCATTTACGTCTGCGGCCCCACGGTGCAGTCGTCCCCGCACATCGGTCATCTGCGGTCCGCCCTCGTGTACGACCTGTGGCGTCGGTGGCTGAACTATCGCGGATATCGAGTCACGCTCGTGCGTAATGTGACCGACATTGACGACAAGATTCTCGCGAGCGCAATCGCCGAGGGCAGTGCCGAGCAGTGGTGGGCGCTCGCGTACCGTTTCGAGCTGGAGTTCACCGCCGGGTACACGGCACTCGGCATCCTTCCGCCAACCTACGAACCTCGGGCCACCGCGAGCA
This sequence comes from Terrimesophilobacter sp., assembly GCA_039923755.1. GTDB lineage: Bacteria > Actinomycetota > Actinomycetes > Actinomycetales > Microbacteriaceae > Terrimesophilobacter. Next base: position 6,255 of record JBDTCD010000059.1, read on the forward strand.
TCGGGCAGATGCACGAGCTTATCCAGCGGCTTATCGACGCCGGGCACGCTTACTGCGCTCCCGATGGTTCAGGCGATGTGTACTTCGATACCGCCTCGTGGGCCAACTACGGTGAGCTCACGAGGCAGAAACCTGAGGACATGGCTCCCGCAGCGGATGCCGACCCACGCGGCAAGCGCGACCCCCGCGACTTCGCGTTGTGGAAGGGCCACAAACCGAGCGAACCGGAATCGGCGAGCTGGCGGTCCCCCTGGGGTGCCGGCCGGCCCGGCTGGCATCTCGAATGCTCGGCGATGGCATCGCGCTACCTAGGCCCGCGGTTTGACATCCACGGTGGCGGGCTCGACCTGCGATTCCCCCACCATGAGAACGAACTCGCCCAGTCGAATGCGGCTGGCGACAACTTCGCGAACCACTGGGTGCACAACGGGCTTGTGAATATCGGCGGGCAGAAGATGTCGAAGTCGCTCGGCAACTCGATTTACGCAGCGGATTTCCTTGCCCAGGCTAGGCCGTTGGTTGTCCGCTACTACCTCGGTTCCGCGCACTACCGTTCGACGATCGACTATCACGACGGGGCGCTCGTCGAGGCTGAAGCGGCACTCGAACGCATCGAAGGATTCCTCTCCCGAGTCGACCGCAGACTCGAAGGCACGCCATTCTCCGGCAGCGGGGCACCGGTCGTCCCGGACGAGTTTGCTGCGGCAATGGATGACGACCTCGCCGTGCCGCAGGCGCTCGCCGTGCTGCACGACCGACTCCGTGCGGGCAATGCTGCGCTGGATGCGGATGACATCGAAACCGCTGCGCACATTCGCGGCGAAGTCTTCGCCATGACCGACGTGCTGGGGATCAACCCGCTTGTCGCGCCATGGAACACCGCGTCAACGGATTCCGCAGCACCGGCGCTTTCCCGCCTGGTCGAGCGTCTGATCGACGACCGGGATGCTGCCCGCGCCGCAAAGGACTTCGCGGCGGCCGACCGGATCCGCGACGAGCTGGCAGGTGCAGGCATTACCCTCGAGGACACCGCCACCGGAACCCATTGGAGCGTCGCGTGAAGAACACAGGACCGAAGAAGGGGCGCCCCGGCGCCGTGCGCAAAGCGAGCAGGGGGCCGCAGGTGGGCTCAGGCGGCCAGGGACGGCAGGCTCTGGAGGGCAAGAAACCCACTCCCAAGGCGGAGGACCGCCCATACCATCCAGCAGGCAAGCGAAAGGCTGCTGCCGACCGGTACGAAGCCTCCGGTGGGAAACGAACCCCGGCGGCATCCGGTGAACGTCCGCAGCGGCAGCGCCGACCCAAGACTTCCGACGAGTCGGAGTTCGTGACCGGCAGGAACTCGGTACTCGAGGCGCTGCGCGCGGTCATCCCCGCCACAACTCTCTACATCGCCTCGAGGATCGAATATGACGACCGGGTCAAGGAGGTCATGGGCATCGCGACAAAGCGCGGTCTGCCGATCCTTGAGGTCATGCGGCCGGAACTCGACCGGCTCGCCGGGTTCGATTCCGTGCATCAGGGACTCGCCCTCAAAGTTCCGCCATACGAGTATGCGCATCCGATCGAACTTCTCGACAAGGTCGTGTCCCAGGGCAAGGTCCCGCTGCTTGTTGCACTCGATGGGGTGACCGATCCGAGAAACCTCGGGGCGATCATCCGTTCAGTAGCGGCCTTCGGTGGCCACGGAGTGATCGTGCCGCAACGCCGCTCGGTCGGTATGACGGCTGCAGCCTGGAAGACCTCAGCTGGCGCGGCCGCTCGAACGCCCGTGGCGATGGCGAGCAACCTCACTCAAACGCTGAAGGCGTTGAAGGAACGTGGGGTTTTCGTACTCGGACTGGATGGCGGCGGTGACGTGTCGCTGCCCGGCCTCAGCTGGGCGAAGTCGCCGCTCGTCGTGGTCGTCGGCAGCGAGGGCAAAGGGTTGTCGCGGCTCGTCACAGAAACCTGCGACGCGGTCGTGTCCATCCCGATCTCGTCATCGACCGAGTCGTTGAACGCCGGCATTGCGGCGAGCGTCACTCTTTACGAGATTGCGAAGATGCGCGCGCTGGAGCTATAAGCGAGGCCCATTTCTGGGCTTCGCCGCGACGCCAGCGCCGACGGCCGTCTCGGCCATCGGTCAGCCGTTCAGTTTAGACCTTCAG
>JBDTCD010000060.1:0-11676 GCA_039923755.1 Terrimesophilobacter sp.
TGCTTGCCCAGCTTCGGTGTGGTGGGCGCGAAGCCATTGATTCCACCCCGATAGGTGGCGGCGGCGTCATCCACGAGGGTCACGATGTAACGACCTGAAGCGAAAGTGGTCTGGTGTTGCCCGCCGATAGCGGGTGGCGCGGCGACGGCGTCGAGCGCGGTTCCCGCGACAAGGCCTGCTGCGATCAGTGCGCTGGTGGCGACTGTCGCAATTACTTTTCGGATGCCCACGGTGTATCCCTTCTGAGCAACGGAGTGGGTGGATGCCGCAGTCGGGATCTGCGCGTGGGCTTTACGCTAGACCCGGTCTACCCCCATAAGGGGCACTTCGTTACCAACCTGTTATCAAAAAGCTCAGAGAAGGATCTTCGGTGTGCTCGTCGTTTTCCGCGCTGAACGCACCTGGGCCATCGCCGATGACTGCCCGAGACCGAGCGCGCGCAGCGCATTGAGAATCGTGGCCAGATCGACCACTTCCTGGAGCGCCGCCCCGATGATGGCGGGAAGGAAGCCGAATGCCCCCAGGAGCATGAGGCCGACACTCAGTCCGATCCCAAGCCAGATGCTTTGCAGCGCCACGCGCATCGTCCGCTGCCCGATCGCCATCGCATCCGCTGTCTTCGACAGGTCATCGAGCACGATCACGACATCGGCAGACTCGCTCGCCGCCGTCGCGCCCTTCGCCCCCATCGCAATACCGACCTCCGCCATGGCCAGCACGGGGGCATCATTCACGCCGTCGCCGACCATGATGACCGGGCGATCGGTGATCGACTTCAGGACCCTTACCTTGTCTTCGGGCAGGAGCTGCGCCCGCACGTCGCCCACTCCAAGCGGTTCCGCGACACTTCGCGCCGTCTCCTCCGCATCGCCCGTGAGCATCATGAAGTGCCGGATGCCGAGCGCAGAGAAATCACGAATCGTCGCCGCCGCGTTATCCCTCAGTCTGTCACTGAGCACAATGGCACCGGCGTACACTCCACCGACGGCAACGTAGACCGACATCTCGCCACGTGCGATGGCGGTTGCTCGCGCATCTGGAGCGTGCTCAGAGACGAAACGGAGCTTACCGACGACGACGTCCTGGCCGTCGATCTGCGCCACGACGCCGTTGGTTGCTTCCTCCCTTGCGGAAGAGGCGCTGCGAAGGACTAGACCCCTCTCGTTGGCGGCCTCCACGATCGCGGTCGCGAGCACGTGTGACGAGTAGGTTTCGGCAGAGGCGACCAGTGTGAACAGTTCGTCCTCGCTGAGCCTCCCCGCCGGCCGGATGTCGACGACGGTCGGGTCGCCGTGAGTGAGCGTACCGGTCTTGTCGAACGCGACGGTACGCGCTCGCGAGATCTGCTCGAGGGTTCCACCGCCTTTGACGATGATGCCGTAGCGGGATGCCCGGCTCATTCCGCCCATGAAGGCCACCGGTGCTGCGATGAGCAACGGGCACGGTGTCGCCACGACGAGCACCTCGGCGAACCTCACCGGGTCTCCAGACAGAAGCCAGGCTGCGCCGGCGATCAGCAGGGAGACGATGGTGAAGGGAACGGCGAATCGGTCAGCGAGGCGAACAAGCGGCGCCCGACTGCCGGCGGCATCCGCGACCAGAGCCACAATGCGCTGGTACTGGCTGTCCGCCGCGAGCGCGCCCGCCTCCATGACCACGGCCAGCTCGCCGTTAAGTGACCCGCTGAGAAGTTGCGCCCCCTGGGTCTTTTCTGCAGGGAGGCTTTCGCCGGTGAGGGACGACTCGTCAAACGTTCCGACGTCGGAAACGAGAATGCCATCGACCGGTACAACTTCAGACGGCCTGATGAGAAGTCGATCTCCGATGGCCACCTCGGCCACGGGCACATCCACGATGGTGGAGTCATCGCCGCCCACCATCCGGTGAGCATTCCGCGGTGCCCGGTCGAGGAGCGAGCTCAGCTCCCGCTTCGCGCGCCCCGAGGCATAGTCTTCGAGTGCTTCGCCACCGGACAGCATGAGCACGATGACAAGGCTCGCCCAAAACTCGCCCACCGCGACGGTGGCAATGATCGCCATGATGGCCAGAATGTCGATGCCCCACTGGCCGGTCAGCAGGTTCTTGACCATGTTCCACGCCTGGAGCGCTGCGACGACGAGCGCGAAGGCGCTGATGCCCCACTGGGCGATCTGCAACTGGCCGGACAGCGCGAGTGCGCCGCCAACGATCCCGACGAGTAGCGTGATCGCGACGATCGGGTACCGCCGCACTGCAGACAGGAGCCAGTACATACTTCAGTACTACCGGCAGCAGCGAGACACTTCCAGCAAGGCAAGCCTCGCCTGAGTCATTGCCGTTCTCGACAATGCGCGTTTTCGCCAACAATGCGGCAGTTCAAACGCGCGAACTGTTGGCAAGCTGCAGCATTGTCTACTTGCCCGATGGGTGGCATACCCATCAGGCAAGGCAGACGGTCAGGCCAGCCGCGCCTTGAGGTTATCAGCGAGGGCGCCGAGGAACTCTTCGGTGGTGAGGTAGCTCTGCTGTGGGCCGACGAGCATCGCGAGATCCTTCGTCATCTTGCCAGACTCGACCGTTTTCACGACGACATCCTCAAGGGTGTGCGAGAAGTCGATGAGCTCTTGGTTGCCGTCGAGCTTGCCGCGGTGGGCGAGAGCGCGGGTCCACGCGTAGATCGAGGCGATCGGGTTGGTGGATGTCGGCTTGCCTGCCTGGTGCTGGCGGTAGTGCCGGGTGACCGTGCCGTGGGCGGCCTCCGCCTCCACGATCTTGCCATCCGGAGTGGTCAGAACACTCGTCATGAGACCGAGTGAGCCGAAGCCCTGGGCGACGGTGTCGGACTGAACGTCACCGTCGTAGTTCTTGCACGCCCACACGTAGCCGCCCTCCCACTTGAGGGACGCCGCGACCATGTCGTCAATGAGGCGGTGCTCGTAGGTGAGACCGGCAGCATCGAACTTCGCCTTGAACTCCGCCTCGAACACTTCGGCGAAGAGGTCCTTGAACCGGCCGTCGTAGGCCTTGAGGATCGTGTTCTTGGTGGACAGGTACACCGGGTATCCGCGGTCGAGACCGTAGCCAAGGGACGCACGGGCAAAATCGCGGATCGAGTCGTCGAGGTTGTACATGCCCATGGCAACGCCAGAACCGGGCGCTTTGAATACTTCGAAGCTCTGCGGCTCGCTGCCATCCTTCGGAGTGAACGTCATGGAGAGGGTGCCTTCACCCTCGAAGCGGAAGTCGGTGGCCTTGTACTGGTCACCGAACGCGTGACGGCCGATGATGATCGGCTTGTTCCAGCCGGGCACAAGGCGCGGGATATTGGAGATGATGATCGGCTCACGGAAGATCGTGCCACCGAGAATGTTGCGGATCGTGCCGTTTGGGCTCTTCCACATCTTCTTGAGGCCGAATTCTTCGACTCGTGCCTCGTCGGGTGTGATCGTGGCGCACTTCACTCCGACGCCATGCTTCTGGATGGCGTGGGCCGCGTCGATCGTGACCTGGTCGTTCGTTTCGTCGCGCTTTTCGATGCCGAGGTCGTAGTACTCGAGATTGATGTCGAGGTACGGGTGGATCAGGGTGTCCTTGATGGCATGCCAGATGATGCGCGTCATCTCGTCGCCGTCAAGCTCGACGACGGTTCCGTCAACTTTGATCTTCGACACGGGGATCTCCTTGAAGTACTGCGGTGTTTCTCATGCGGGGCTTGGCTGGGTTAAGGCCTCTAACTGCCACGCTTGGCTGCGGCCGATCCGGCCGACATCCACTCTACAGCCACCGCGTAACTATCTTGACATCGAGATATCTCTAGGCGCTTGTCGTCTCGTGTGGTTAGCCTGTCATCATGGCCAACCTGAGACTGGAAGAGTTGTCTGGCAGCAATGCGCTCGCCGCAAACAAGCTCACACTGCGGCGCGGGCAGGAACAATTCGTCATTCCGCCGACCTATGCGATCGCCGATGCCTACCTTGACGCGACCACAAGCTGGCCCCGTGTCGTACTCAAGGACGACAAGGTCGTCGGTTTCGTTCGGGGCAATTTCGACGAGGAAGCCGTGGAGGAAGAGTTCCGCAGCTGCGTATGGCGCGTGCACGTCGCCGCCGACCAGCAGGGACAAGGCGTGGGAACTTTCGCCGTGCTGGCTCTCGCCGATGAAGCTCGGTTGCGCGGATTTAAACGAGTCACCGCTCTCTGGGAGCCGGGTGACGATGGGCCGGAAGCGTTCTTCACCGGCATCGGGTTCGTGGTTGAGCGTGAGACGCAATACGGCGAAAAGTTCGGAGTTCTGACGCTGTGACCGACCATGGTGGAGACTTCGCCTCACGGGTCCTGAGCGTCGTCGAATCAATCCCCCCTGGACGTGTCATGGCGTACGGGGACATTGCCGCCGCCATCGGATCGCGGGCGCCACGAGCGGTCGGCCAGGTCATGGCGTATTACGGGAGCACCGTACCGTGGTGGCGGGTGATCCGCGCGAGCGGGCGGCCGCCAGTCTGCCACGAGATGCAAGCCCTTCCGCACTATGAGTCGGAGGGTACACCTCTCGTACCCAACGCATCCGGCGGCTACCGCATCAACCTTCGGATCGCGCGCTTCCGGCCCTGACCGCTAGACCAGCGAATCGCGCCAGGCCGCATGCATCTTCGAGAACTTGCCGGTGCCCGAGATCAGATCCGCAGGTGTTCCGTCCTCGATGATGCGGCCGTGCTCCATGACGAGCACCCGATCGGCAATCGCGACGGTCGACAGTCGGTGCGCGATGATCACCGCTGTGCGATCGGAAAGCAGCGTTTGCAAACCCTCCTGCACGAGTCTTTCGCTCGGAATGTCGAGCGAGGCGGTCGCCTCATCCAGGATGAGCACGACCGGGTCCGCGATGAAGGCACGCGCAAACGAAATGAGCTGCCGCTGGCCCGCCGATACCCGCCCGCCGCGCTTATTGACATCCGAGTCGTAGCCGTTCGGCAAACCCTCAATGAACTCGTTCGCCCCCACGGCCCTGGCCGCCGCGACAATCTCCTCGCGGGTCGCATCCGGCTTTCCGAGCGCAATATTGTCGGCAACAGTTCCGGAGAACAGGTACGCCTCCTGCGTGACCATGACGATCGCACGACGAAGGTCTTTCGGATGCAACTGGCGCAGATCTACCCCATCGAGCGAGACGACGCCGGAGGTGGGGTCATAGAACCGCGAAATGAGCTTCGCGAGGGTTGACTTGCCAGCACCGGTCGATCCGACGAGGGCGATCGTTTGGCCCGCGGGAATGTGAAGAGAGAAGCTCGGCAGTACGACACGGCCCTCCTTGTAGGAGAACTCGACGTCATCGAAACCCACGGCGCCCTTGGCGTTCCACAGGTCGATCGGACCCGTCGGGTCCGGAACGCTCAGTTGCTCCTCGAGTACTCCGGAAATCTTCTCCAGTGCCGCCGCCGCCGATTGGTACGAGTTGTAGAACATCGCAATTTCCTGCGCGGGTGCGAAGAACGAGCGTGTGTAGAGCAGTGTCGCGAGCAAGACTCCGATTGCGAGGCTCCCACCGGCGACCCGCAGTCCGCCCACAAGCAGGACGACAGCGAGCGTCACGTTGCCAATGAGGACGAGCCCGGGGTCAAAGATCCCGAACAGGTTGATCGCTCGCTCGTTCGCGTAACGGTAGTCCTCGACGAGCTCGCCGAACTCTTTCGCGTTGCGCTTTTCCTTGCGGAACGCCTTCACCGCGCGGATACCCGTCATGGTCTCCACGAAGTGCACAATGACGCGTGCGGATGCCGTGCGGGTCTGCCGGAACACCTTCTGCGACGCGAGCTGAAACCAGCGGGTCAGTGCCCACAGCGGAATCAGGGATGCGAACAGGACGAGCCCACTCACCCAGTCGATCGAGAACAGGGCTATCGCGATGAACGCCATGTACAAGCCGCCCTGCACAAGCTGGCTGATTCCGGAGTCGAGCAATTCGCGGATGGTGTCCAGATCGCTTGTCTGCCGTGCGATGATCCGACCCGAGGTGTAACTCTCGTGGAACTCGAGGCTCAACCGCTGCGTGTGCCGAAAGACGCGCTTGCGAAGCTCGATCAGGATGGCCTGGCTGATTCGCGCAGTGAGCACCGTGTACCACGCGATGAGCACCGCCCCGATGATTCCCGTGAACAGGAATGCGCCGACGGCGAGCCCCAACGGCATCCAGTCCTGTTTGAGCATGGCGGGAAGTCCGTTGTCGATGCCGAACGCGATGAACGCGGGACCGGCCACTTGCGCTGCGGTGCTGACCACAACGACCACCGTCATGAGCGTGATGCGGCCCCACATCGGCCTGACGAGCGACGCGAGCAGCGCAAGTGAGCGCGATCGGATCTGCCGACTTTCCGCCTTGGTGTAGTCCTCGCGCTCTTCGCCCTGAACCCCTGTGATGCTCACGATCTGACCTCTGCACTCGTGCGGCCGACGCCACCCGTCATGATGGGGATGGGAGTCGTGGGTGGCGATGGCGTGCGCCTGGGTGATTCGTCCTCATCCTCGAGGCTCGAGATGACGAATCGGTAGTGCTCGCTGGAAGCGAGGAGGTCGGAGTGGCGGCCAACCGCCGTAATCCTTCCCTTCTCTAGCAGTGCCACGCGGTCGGCAAGCATGACAGTCGACGGGCGGTGAGCCACAATGAGTGCGGTCGTCGACGCGAGCACGCGCCGCAGCGCCGCTTCGACAAGCGCCTCCGTATCCACGTCGAGTGCCGAGAGCGGGTCGTCGAGAACGAGGACATCCGGCTTGGCAGCGACAGCACGCGCGAGAGCAAGCCGTTGCCTCTGACCGCCGGACAGGCTCATGCCCTCCTCACCGACCTTCGTGTCGAGGCCTTCCGGCAGATCGTACACAAAATCTGCCTGAGCGATGTTGAGCGCTTCGTCAAGTTCTGCGTCGGTCGACTCTGGGCGCCCCAGCAACACGTTGTCGCGCACGGACGCAGAGAAAAGGGTTGCATCCTCGAACGCCATGGCGATGTGCGTCCGTAATTCTTCGAGAGCGAGGTCCCGGATGTCGACACCGTCGAGCGTGATCGACCCGCCTGTAACGTCGTACAGCCGTGTGGCAAGTGCGGTGATCGTCGACTTCCCACTTCCCGTGAGGCCAACCAACGCCATGGTCTCGCCGGGTTCAAGCTCAAGGTCAATGCCGTTGACAAGGTCAGGGAACCGCTCGGGCGAATCCGCGTAGCGGAAGTGCACACCGCGAAACGCGAGTCTGCCCTCTGGCTTCCTGATCGTGCGGGGCGTCACCGGGTCGACGATGGTGTTCTTCTCGTCCATGACCTCAAAGAACCGGTCGGCGGCCGTGCGGGTGTCGAATGTCATTGACAGGAGGAATCCGATCGATTCCACGGGGAAACGCAGCACCGTCGCCGTCGCGAAGAAGGCGACGAGGGCCCCGACCGTGAGCTGATCGACTGCTGCCAGCCAAACGCCACCCGCAAGGCAGAGCGCGAAGGTGACATCCGGAACGAGAAGCAACCACAGCCAGATTCCCGCAATTGCCTTAGCTTTTTCGATCTCCGTACCGCGCAGAAGTTCGGCCTGCGCCTCGAAGTTGCGCAGTGCGTGCGGGCCGCGGCCAAACGCCTTGAGAACGCGGATGCCGTGAACCGACTCTTCCACGGTCGTTGCGAGGTCGCCGGCCTGGTCCTGACTGCGCCGAGCCACCACCGAGTACTTGTTCTCGAACAAATAGCCATATATCCACAGCGGGATCGAACACACCGTGAACAGCACGCCCAGCATCCAATTGATGCTGACGAGCACGAGGAATCCGACCACGATCGTGATGGTGTTGACGACGAAGAGCACAAGCCCGAAGGAGAACCACCGACGGATGAGGTTGAGATCGCTGATCGCGCGGGAGAGTAACTGGCCGCTCGGCCAGCGATCATGGAAGTTCACCGGGAGGTCCTGCAACTGGCTGTACAGGCCGTTGCGCATGCGCGCTTCGATGTGCGTTCCCGGCTGCAAAACGAACCAACGGCGGAACCAGATCATGATCGCTTCGATGATGCCGAGGATGAGGACGATTCCGACCGGCCACCAGATTTTGCTGGAGTCGCCATCCTTCAGAGGCCCGTCGATCAGTGAGCGCAGGACCTGCGGAATTGCGAGCGCGACAAGCGCTGCGATCATGGCTGCGCCCATCCCCAGGTAGATCCGGCCCATCGCTGGCTTCGCGTATGGGTACACACGCAGGATCGACGCGATCGTGCCGAGCCGCTTGGCTTTGACGTCAGAAGACACCGGGAATCCTTGCTTAGTTCAGGGGTCGGCCGCGCCGACGATTGTTTAGGGGGACCGATACGGTCTCAGCGATGCCGACGGCGGGGCGCGCCCTTCGCCCCAATCCGCCAGCGCAGCCTTTCAGAATACGGGAAAGGTTGTGATCAGTGCAAACGGATCTTTTGTGGGCGCCACATGCTGCGCCATCCGGCCCGCTGGCAATCCAGAGGTCGGGTGGTTAGGATTACCTTACCCACTTGTGATCGGATTCCCGTGCGCTCTGCTTCCTGCCTGACCACCCCGGTGTTGTGATCATGGTCCCCATGGTGACCTCGAACCTCGGCAACGAAATGGGCGACCTGCTCGCCAGTGCCGGGCCGATCATCTTTTACCTCATCGTGTGGGCGCTCGTCTTCGCCGGTACTGCGGTGTTCCTTGGACTGTTCATCCCCTTCATCACAGGTGACTCGCTACTGTTCGCGGCAGGACTCATCACCGCGTCCGCAGCGAGCCTGAACATCGTCATTCTCGCCGTTGGCGTGGGTATCGCTGCGTTCCTCGGCGACCAGGTCGGATTCCTCCTCGGTCGTCATTATGGTCGCGGCTATCTCGACCGCCACGGCGGTCAGCGCACCAAGAAGGCGATCTTCGTCGCCGAAACCTTCTACCAGCGCTACGGATGGTGGTCCATCGTTGTCGCCCGATTCGTCCCGTGGGGCCGGGTGTTCATCCCGGTCATTGCCGGGGTAGGGCGAATGAACTACTACCGGTTCCTGTCGAGTAACCTTGTCGGTGCGCTCGCCTGGGGAGTGGGGATTACACTCGTGGGCTTCTTCACTGCCACCATTCCCGGAGTCAAGAGCGCCTCCTACGTCATTGCGGGCATTGTCATCGTGATGTCGATTGTCGCCGGCATCCGCACGTGGCTGGCGACACACCACGCCTCGGCAAACACGAACTGACGGCCGCAAAGCTGTCGGTGAGCACGGCGCAGGCGCTCAGCGGACCCGCACAGACAGGCAGGTCACGCAGCCTTCGAGTTTTTCGAACTCGCTGATATCAACGGTCACCACGTTGTATCCGAGGTTCGTCACGAGTTCGGCGCTCTGCGGTGCAGAGGCTGCCATGAGCACGGTGTCCTCGCTCAGGACGACGACTGCGACACCGGTCTCCTCCGGCACCGCGAGAAAGCGATCGAAGACATCCGGATTGTCAACAAGCGGCGGGTAGCCGAGGACCGTGCCGTCCGGCAGCGCTGTGACTGCGCTCTTCAGGTGCAGGACGCTCGTGACAGGCACGGCAACAACCGTGTAGCCGAGCGCACTCACAATCGTCCTAAGCTGGCGGATGCCTTCGGCATTGGTCCTGCCGCCGCGTCCGACATACGCGGTCTTGCCCACCTTCAGGACGTCGCCTCCGTCCAGTGTTCCGGGAAGTTCGATGCGGGCGATGCGGAGGCCAAGTTCTCGCACGGTGTCCTCGACGCCGGAGATCTCGTTGCGTCGGGACTCATGGCCGGGGCTCGTGAGGACCGCCGTGTCGCCGAAGATGACCACGGTGTCCTCGACGAAGACCGAATCCGGCGCTTCAGCGGCGACCGGAACTTCAATCGTGTCCCAGCCGTTCTCGATGAGTGCGGCGACGTACGCATCCCACTGTTCGTCGGCTTTCTCCGCATCAATCACCGAGCGGGCAATGTGCGTCACTTGCCCTTCCGTGAGGTTCGCCGCCGGGAGGCGCACGAGGGCAACTCGGCGATCACGTACGGGCGGCGAATCCAGCGTGGACTTAGTGATGTAGGCCCAGAGCTTGCGGCCGACCATGATTACCGCGAGAACTGCGAGAATCGCGAAAATGAGTTTTGGGCCCACGAGTGTGCCGAACAGGAACGCAATGGCGGCCCCATCGATCGTTGCTCCCCCGCCGATAATCGTCACGAGGCTGCCGAACAGACCGGCAAGCAACGCGGCGACGATGGCAAGAGGTACCGCGACGTACCAACGTCGGAAGCCGTCAAAGCCCGCCACGATCGCCAGGATCAGGAACAGAATGAGGCTCGACGCCAGAAAGTAGCCGCTCAACTGTGCGAAGGATGTGGCGTCCGCTCCGCTTGCAGCAAAGAACACGAGCACGCTTCCTACGTGGGCGATGAGTGCTGTGGCGAGAGCTGCCGTGAGTGCACCCGCGATCCGGCGGATCATCGCCAGCGGTTCAGTCGAAGAAGTCATGCTGCGAGACTATTGGATATCCGTCGCCCTGACACACCGTCATCGACCGGTCAGTGGAAGAAGTGGCGCTCGCCGGTAAAGTACATCGTCACACCGGCAGCCTGCGCCGCGGCGATGACCTCGTCGTCGCGCACGGAACCGCCGGGCTGAACGACCGCATCCACGCCCGCGTCGAGCAGAACCTGAAGTCCGTCCGCAAAGGGGAAGAAGGCATCGGATGCTGCGACACTTCCGCGCGCTCGTTCTCCCGCCCGCTCAACGGCGAGCCTGCAAGAATCGACGCGGTTGACCTGGCCCATTCCGACACCGACCGAAGCGCCGCCGCGGGCCAGAAGAATCGCATTCGACTTCACCGCCCGCACCGCACGCCAGGCGAACTCAAGGTCTGCGCGCAACGCAGCATCGGCGGCGGCCCCCGAGACCAGGCTCCAGTCGGCGAATGCCGCGAAGTGCGTATCCGGAGCCTGAGCGAGGACCCCACCGGAAAGCTGGCGCCACTCGAGAGGTTCCCGTGCGTAATCCGCGGGCAGCCGCAGGATGCGCAGATTCTTCTTCGCGGTAAGCACGGCGAGCGCCTCCCTTGTGAAGTCAGGAGCGACGATGACCTCGGTGAAGATGTCCTTGATCGACTCCGCAGCCGCAACGTCGATCGGGCGATTGGCGGCGATCACCCCGCCGAACGCTGACACCGGATCGCACTCGTGAGCGAGCCGATGGGCGGTAGCAACATCGTCAGCCACTGCAATACCGCAAGGATTTGCGTGCTTGATGATGGCCACTGCTGGCTCCGTGAAATCGTAGGCGGCCCTCAAAGCAGCGTCGGCATCCACATAGTTGTTGTAGGACATCTCCTTGCCGTGCATCTGTTCGGCCTGAGCAATCCCGTGACCGTGGTCCGCCCGATACAAGGTCGCCGTCTGGTGCGAGTTCTCGCCGTAGCGCAGTTGCGTTCCGTGGCCGAATGTGAGATCCAACGTCGGTGGCACCCCATCGTGCGCTCGTTCGGCCAGAAGTCCGACGTTCTCGGCGAACCAGGTCGCGACAGCGGTGTCGTAGGCGGCGGTGTGCGCGAAGGCCTCCCCGGCGAGCCGCTGGCGCTGCGCGAGGGTGGTGCCTCCGAGGGCGAGCGCCTTTGTGACCTGCGGATAGCTCAACGGTGACACGACAATGGCTACGTTCGCGTGGTTCTTCGCGGCAGAGCGGACCATCGCCGG
>JBDTCD010000061.1:0-7562 GCA_039923755.1 Terrimesophilobacter sp.
CCGCGCGCTGGCTGGTGTGTGCGTCGACCGAACTCGTCTTGACGCACCTGCGGTTGATTCTTGGCGGGGAGATCCTCGCTTAGACATGATGCCGAGCGACGTAGGAATTCACGGGCCGGCCGGTGGACCCGTACTCCAGCCGGAGCTCGACTAACCCCTGGCGCTCCAACGAAGTGAGATATCGCTGAGCGGTTGGTCTGCTCATCCCTGTGGTCACGGCGACTTCGGCAGCGCCAATCGGGTGCGTGGACGCCGTGACGGTGTCGAGTACCTGCTTCATCGTCGCGGGAAGTCGACTCCTGCCAGCGCCGGGCTGGCGTGCGCTTCGGGAACCATACAACTCGTCGATGGCCGCCTGGTCGACGGCACCGCCTTGGTCCAGCTGTTTTTTCCAGTATCGATATGCCTCAAGTTCCCGGCGGAAATGGTCGAAACCAAACGGTTTCACCAGATAGTAGATCGCACCTCTGCGCATCGCCGTGCGAACGGAACCCAGATCGCGGGCTGCCGTGATCACGATGCAGTCGGGGGCGTTCTCAAGTGTCTGGATGGATTTGAGCAGAGACAGTCCGTCCTCATCCGGGAGATAGATATCCAGGAGGACCAGATCCGGGCTTAATTCGGCGATCGCTTCTCGTGCCTTCGCCGCGGTTTGCACCGTGCCGACGCACTCGAACCCGTCTACTCTGGATACCCGGTCCGCGTGTATCTGAGCGACACGGAAATCATCTTCGACGACGAGCGTCCTGATGCTCATACGGGAGCCTTTTTCGTGCGTCGCCTCTCAGCCAATGGCAGCGCTCCGTTCTTGGGAAGACGTACTTCGAAGTGTCCTCCAGGGCCCGGCTCGACGTCAATCACCCCGCCGGCCCTGTGCACGAGGCGCTTGACGATGGCAAGTCCGATTCCACGTCGCGCACCCTGAACCGTTTCTTTGGTCGAGTAGCCGTCCTCGAATACCTTCTCGGCGTCCATAGGGGACACCCCCGGGCCGTTATCCGTCACCAATATCGAAATGTAGTCCTCGTCAGAAAGGCTGACCGTGATCTCACGCGGTCCGGACTGCAATGCCAATGCTTCGATCGCATTGTCGACCAGGTTTCCGACGATCGTCACGAGTAGATGAGTATTGAGCTCCGGCTGCACCAGGTGGGACTCTTCCGTGACAGTCAACGAGGCGCCCTGCTCTGCTGCGATGGAGATTTTGGCCAACAACAGAGCCGCAAGTTCCGGCGGTTCGATCCTTGCCTTGAGTGCCGCTGCCGTGCGCGACTGCATGTTCGAGATCTGGGTGAGGTAGGCAAGGGCCTGCTCGTAATCACCCATTTCAATCAGGCCGGTGAGTACGAACAGGCGATTTGCGTAGTCGTGCTCCTGGGCTCTGAGTGCTTCAGTCAAGCCGGTGATCGCATGCAATTCGCGTACGAGACCTTCCACTTCCGTGCGATCACGCACCGTGACCACCGACCCGATACTCTGCCCGGAAAGCTCAACGGGCATGCGGTTGATGACCAGGAGATAGTCGTCAGTGACCACCACTTCATCGATTCCCGCTGTCTTGCCGGTCAGAACATCCCGGAGCCGCCCCTCGGGTAAGACAGTGTCCAGCCGTCGCCCCACGTCGTCGTCGTTGAGCCCGAGTAGTCGTCTCGCCTCAACATTGATGACGGTGATTTGGCCCTTGGTATCCATACCGATCATGCCTTCACGGATACCGTGCAAGAGTGCTTCGCGCTCTCGGAGAAGTGAGGCGATGGAACCGGGCTCCAGACCGAAGGTGACGCGTTTGACGCGGCGTGCGAGGAAGATCGAACCGAGCGCACTCAACAGCAGGACGGCAATCGAGTAGGTGATGATCAATTCGGTGTTGCTGGTCATCTGGCTGGTGACCCGCGCCTCGAGGATGCCAACAGACACTTCACCAATGACCTTTCCGGTCACGGAGAAAATCGGCGCAATCCCGTTGGCGGACTTTCCGAGATCGCCGGGATCGATCCGCACATGGGTCTTGCCGTCGAGCGCGATGACCCCTTCCTGTAGGCGCTTTCCGATCAGGGACCCATTCGGGTAGGAGTAGCGAATCCCATCGCGATCGGCGACGACGATGTAGCTGACCCCAGTTGCTTCACGAGTGCTCTCCGCCAGTTTGGGGATGATCCCGTTCGGGTCGCCCGCTTCCAGCGCCGAAATGATGGTGGGGTTTTTGGAAAAAGATACGGCGATGCCAAGGACTCGCTGCTGGTACTGCTGCTCGAGGTTGTCGCCCGAGATCTTTGAGAACAGGAATCCACCGGCCGCGACGGTGAGAATCAGGATCGTCAGGACGGTAGCCAAGATCTGCCAGGCGAGCGGCCATGCCTTCCACTGGAATGCCGATAAACGCCCGCTCACGGCATGCCTGTCGCGTTAAAGCGGTCAGTGAGCAAAACGCACAAAAAAGCGAAGAATGCGCTGATCGCACGAAAACGCCACAACTCTGTTGGCAACGACGGACTCTTTCTAGGCTGCTCCCACAGTCGTCGGCACGGTATTCACGATGACGAGAAGTTTAGGCACAGGCTCTGGCCGTGCACAACAGATCGACGAAGGGGTCGAATGTCAGATTTGCTGCTTGCCGTTGGATTCGGACTGGTCGTCGCCTCCGTCCTGGCCTTGGCGTCCGTCGGCCTCAGCCTCCAGTTCGGCATCACGAATTACGTGAACTTCGCCTACGGCGACTTTATGGCCGTCGGAGCATACATAGCGTGGACGGTGAACACCGGCCCGTGGCACCTGAACATCTGGGTGGCGCTCGTCATCGGGTCGCTCAGTGTCGGCATCCTGGCCGTGCTGCTGAATCAGTTCCTGCTTGCGCCGTTTGCTCGACGATTCCAGAAACTCTTCTACATCCTCATCGTCACGTTTGGGTTGTCCCTGATCCTGCTCAACATCGTGAGCTCGATCTGGGGCGATGAGGTCCAGCGCTACTCGATGCCCGACGAAAACCCCTTCCACTTGGGGCCGTTCCTGTTCACCGGCCAGCAGCTCATCGTCATCGGGATTGCGATTGTGTTGATGGTGCTCATCCACCTGATGTTGACCACCACCCGCCTGGGCAAATCGATGCGCGCGATGTCGGATAACACGACTCTCGCAATGACGAGCGGAATTGACACTCGTCGCATCACCACCTTCACCTGGTTCCTGTCCGGCACACTCGCTGGCCTGGCCGGCACCGTGTTGGGCATCACTCAGGCGAGCATCACGCCGGGGTCGGGTGAAACATTCCTGTTCGTCATCTTCGCCGCGGTGATCGTCGGCGGTATCGGAAGCATTTACGGCGCGATCATCGGCGCTGTCATCATCGGTCTCGCCACCGAGATCTCTGCACTCTTCATTGAGGCGTCCTACAAGCTCGACATCGCATTCGTCATTCTCATACTCGCTCTGCTGTTCAGGCCAAACGGCTTGTTCGCCAGGGCAGGGAAGGCCTGAACATGTCTCCACTCGTCTACTACCTGTTCACGCTGGCGTTCTTCGTCTTCGCGTACTGCATCCTCACCTGGGGGCTGAATCTGCAGTTCGGGGAGGGCGGCATCCTCAACTTCGCCTACATCGCGTTCGTCGCGATCGGCGCGTACATCACCGGTGTCACGAGTATGGGTAGCCCGATAGCTGGTCAGGCCGGCTCCGGGCAGACCTACATTCTGGGGTGGGCGCTCCCGTTCCCGATCCCCTTGATATTGGGAGGACTCGCGGCGGCGGCGTTTGCCCTGCTCGTGGCGGTCATCGCCTTCCGGCGGTTGCGCACCGACTATCTCGCGATCGTGCTCATCTCGTTGTCGCTCGTCCTCTACGACGTGATCAACAACTTCGTCCCGCTGTTCAACGGCGCGGATGGCCTGTCGAACGTGCCCGAGCCCATGGCAGATGTCCTCGGGCTCGACGCAAACAGCTTCGTCCCGTTCTTCACCGGGGTGGCTCTCATCGTCGCACTGATCATGTGGTTCCTGATGAGCCGGATCACCAGATCTCCGGCCGGGAGGACGTTGCGCGCGATTCGCGATGACCCCGAAGCAGCCGCGGCTCTCGGGAAGAATGTGTTCCGCCACCAGTTGACGGCCATGCTGATCGGATCCTTCTACGCCGGGGTCGGTGGCGGGTTGATCATCGAGTTCTCCGGAGCCTTCAACACCAGTGCGTGGCTGCCGGGGGAGACCTTCCTGATCTTCGCTGCCGCCATCGTCGGCGGCATCGGAAACAACAAGGGCATGATCCTCGGTGCGTTGATCGTGCCCGTGCTGTTCACGCAACTGCCGAAGTTCCTGCCCGATGTGCCAGGACACCCTGCTCTGATTCTCAATGTTGCCGCCATGGCGATCGGTGTTCTGCTGATCTTCGTGCTCTGGTTCCGCCCGCAGGGCATCATTCCGGAACGACGACGACTGAGCAAGTTGCCGATGGCCACGCCCACCTCAGCAGCAACGGCATCAGCGATTTCCACGCCGCCGATGGTCGGACAGGACACCCAGTGAGTGAGGTAGCAGTGCCAGATTCCGTGCCCGTTGAGGGTGAGCGTGAGGTTACAGGCGAGGTTGCCCTCGCCTGCCACGACATCCACAAGTCATTCGGTGGCGTCAAAGCCGTGAATGATGCCACCTTCTCCGTACCGAAGGGTCAGATCACCGCGCTGATCGGACCGAATGGTGCGGGAAAGACGACCGTGGTCAACATCCTCTCCGGCGCGATGCGATGCGATGAGGGCCAGGTGACCATGGGGGATCGTGACATCACGAAACTGCCCAGTTACCAGCGTGCTCGGCTCGGCCTCATCCGCACCTTCCAACTCTCACGAGAACTGGGCGGCCTGACGGTCTTTGAAAACCTGATGGTTGCCGCCCGCGTGCAGCCCGGTGAGTCCCTCCTCAACGTCTACTTTCGGCGGGGGCTCGTTGCTCGAAGTGAACGCGACAATAAGGAACGCGCGGCCGCGATCCTGGAACAGTACGGCCTGTATGAACTGCGCGACTCGTGGGCCCGCGAACTTTCGGGTGGCCAGAAGCGATTACTGGAAATCTCCCGAGCGGTCATGGCGGAACCGACGCTTCTGCTGCTTGACGAGCCGATGGCCGGAGTCAACCCCGCACTGATCGAGCGGATCGGCGAGCACATTATCGCCTTGAAGAACGAGGGTGTCACCGTGCTGATGGTTGAACACAACTTGAATGTGGTCGAAATGATCTGTGACCACGTGATCGTTTTGGCCGAGGGGCGCACCCTGGCGACTGGCCGCATGAGTGATCTTCGCGCTAACGAAAACGTTGTGCGCGCCTACCTGGGAGGTGTGCTCGATGGACGCGTTGATAGCTGAAGATGTCTCCAGTGGATACGGACGATCGCTGATCGTCCACAACGTGAGCCTCTCCGCACCTGCGGGCTCCGTGACCGCCATTGTCGGGCCGAACGGTGCGGGCAAATCCACGTTCGCGAAGACCATCGTCGGGGTTCTCCGTGCGTCGACGGGGCGCATCATCGTCAACGGGACCGATGTCACGCACATGCCTGGGCACTTGATCCCGCGGCACGGTCTCGCCTACGTTCCCCAGAATGAGAACGTCTTCCCGTCCATGACCGTTCGTGAAAACCTGGAAATTGGCGGGATTCCCCTGAAGGCCGACCCCCGCGCGCGCATCGGCGAAGTGTGCGACATCTTTCCGGACCTCAAGAAAGCGGCGGATAAGAAGGCCGGCAATCTTTCCGGCGGGCAACAAAACCTGCTCGCCATCGCCAGGGCGCTGATGGTCAGCCCGACCGTCATCGTCCTCGACGAACCAACGGCTGGACTTTCCCCTGCGTATACGGACGTGGTGTGGCGGCAGGTGTCGCAGATCGCGGAAAGCGGGACCGCGGTTCTCGTGATCGAGCAGAACGTTGAACGCGCGCTCAAGCACGCCCAGTTCGTTCACGTTCTTGTCGCAGGCGCAAATCACGTACACGGCACCGTTGCTGAGATTGCGCAACTCGACCTTGCTGGCATCTTCCTCGGCCGCGAAGCGAAGTCGGAGAAAACGAACTCGGACCACTAACACCTTGCAAACAGAAATGATGAAAGAAAGAGAGAAAAGTGCAATGAACATGTCAATAGGACGGATGCGGCGCAGTCACCGCATATCCGTCGGCGCCGGCATCGCGGTGGCGGTCGCACTTACGGTGGCTGGGTGCAGTGCGCCAGCAGGAGGGAACAGTGGCGGAACAGCGTCTACCTCCCCTCTGACGATCGGGGCGATCTTCCCGTTCACCGGAGCCAAGGCGATCCTCTCCGACTGGGGAACGCACGGGCTCGCTGCGGGAATTTACGAGGTGAATCACAATGGCGGCGTACTCGGCCACCAGCTGAAGTCGTCGACCGTTGATGACGCGGCGGACTCCGTCGACACAGTGCCAGCGTTTAGAAAACTGCTCCTGGATAACCCTGTCGCGATCATCGGGCCGTTCTCGCCGACGATCGAGGCTGTGATCGGTGACTTTGGTGCGAATCACGTGGTCGACTTCATGATCGGTGGCTCCACGCAACTCGACAACATGCAGTATCCGTACGTGTTCCGGACAACATCCTCCGACTCCAACGAGTCGGTGGCGATGGCGTACTTCGCAGCAAAAACCAAGGGCTACAAGACTGCCTCGCTCATCTTCGACAACTCCGCGAACTCCCAGGGGTTTGTGGCGCCGCTGACGAAAGCGTTCGAAAGCATGGGCGGTACTGTTCAGCAGAGCCTGACCATCGTGCCCGGCCAGGGTTCGTATCGTTCGGAACTGACGAAGGCCTTCGCCGGACACCCAGACGTGGTCTTCTCTTCGATGGACACCCAGACGGCGTCAACGCTGTGGTCGAATGCGAAGCAACTCGGCGACCTCAACACACCGTGGATTGGTGATGACCTGCAGTCGTCGAAGGCGTATGCACAGGCCTTCGGTTCCACGGCGACGACCGAACTGATGGCGGCACTGCCTGAAGCCCCGAGTGGAGATGCCTACAACCACTTCCTCGAGGACTACAAGGCTCTCTACCAGGCCGCTCAGCCGTTGCCGACGACCTTCAACGAGTACGACTCGGTGGTAATCGCCTCGCTGGCCATGACGGAAGCGAAGTCAACTGATCCGAAAGTGTGGGTCAAGCACGTTGTAGATGTTGCCAGTCCTCCCGGGACCCAGTGCACCGACTATGCAGCGTGCCTCACACTGCTGAAGGCGGGTACGCAAATCGACTTCCAGGGAGCCGGTGGAGACGACAATTTCAACCAGAACCACAACGTCTTCAGCGGATTCTCCATTGTCGGTTTCAATGCGGATCTCACGAATGACACGCGTGGAACGGTCACCGGCGCAGAAATCAACGGAGGCTGAGTCAACCACACCTTGAGAAGTCGCAGGCCACGCGTCAAGAGAGTGACGCCTGGCCTGCGACTTTGTGTGGCGGATGAAGACCTGGTTATTGCCGAGGTGTGCCTCAGGCGCTTCGCAGCGCTTTCGCAATGCCGGCGACGATGTCGCGCCGAGCCGAAGCACCCACCGCGGTAGGCAGG
>JBDTCD010000062.1:0-5518 GCA_039923755.1 Terrimesophilobacter sp.
TCAGCGTCGTCGACGTCGACGACGAGCGCGAGATCCCAGTTTCCCGGCCGCACGACGACATTCGCGTTCACCGATAGAGCCCGGATCTCAGTGATGTGCTGAGGAAGGGCTTCGAGTGCATCGATGAGCTGTCGGGAGCGGTCCGATCGAATATTCTGGTCGGTTGCGTCAACCCGCAAAAGAACGATGTGCCTGAGCATGTTCACGCCTCCAGGATTGCCGCACGCAGCGCGGCGGGATCAACGCGCCAATGGGCGTGCTCTGTGCCGTTGACCAGAACGACGGGAATGAGTTCTTTGTAGCGTTCGTGCAACACCGGGTCATCCAGGATCGAACGCTTCTGCACCGTGACCTCTACCGCGGGCTGCAACTCACCCCGAACCCGTTCGATGACTTCGCTGGCAACATCACAGAGATGACAATCGGGCTTCCCGACAATGGTGAGTTCTACAGCGGTCACGGTGAAGTGGAGGAACTACTTCTTGTTGCGGCGCTGGTGACGCGTCTTGCGCAAAAGCTTGCGGTGCTTCTTCTTTGCCATGCGCTTGCGACGCTTCTTGATGACCGAACCCATACACACCTCATTGATTGTGGTCCCCAGGAACAGAACCGTGACGACCGGGTTCGCTGTGAACCACGGAAAAATGCCTCGGGCAAGTCTAGCGGATCGAGGCTACCGTGCCCTGCGCAGGGATGATCCTCAGCCGGTGGCCGAATGTCCGTCGGCAATGTTCGTGCCGATCGCCGCCTGAACCGCAGATTCCGGCACCCGGAAGGAACGCCCGAAGCGGATCGCCGGAAGGTTCCCGGAGTGGACAAGGCGATACACGGTCATCTTCGACACGCGCATCATGTCGGCCACTTCCGCGACGGTGAGGAATTTCACCTCGGACAGATCGCGAGACATTAAATTGGTCCCCCTGGCTATGCGCACTCCTTCGGGTGTTACCAGAGTGCTAATTCGATACTTTAGGGGCCAATGTGACTATTTGTCCATGCCCTGTACCCCGAAACTCTAACGGGAGCCTTCGCCGCGTCGACCGAGTTTTTCGCGAATCGGGTCGATGACCTTCTTCTCGACCTTTGCCGATGCCTCCTCGATGGCGTGCGTCGCGCCTTCAATCGCCGTGCGTACCTGGTGTGAGGCATCGGCCACGGTGCGCCCGACAGCGTTGCCAGCACCCCCGGGGTGGTCGATGGTCTCGGCGACCTTGCGCAGCGGTTTCGGCAGGGCAGACCCTGCCCACGCCGCGAAAGCGGTGGGCCCGCCGTCATCGCCTACAATGACGACATCCGCGCTGATAAAGGGAATGAGCCAGTCTTCAACGCTCTCCAGTGGGGTGGGCTCAAGCCGGTAGAACCGGTGTTGGCCATCCTCGCGAACGGCGACGAGCCCACTGTCGCGAAGTACTTTCAAGTGCTTGGAGACCGTCGGTTGACTGAGCCCGAGAGCCTCCACGAGGCCGCCGACGCTCACCTCGCCATTGTCCGGATGCCGCTCCAGTCGATTCTCCAAAAGTACGTGCAGTAGCTCACGGCGGGTCGGATCGGCGATGACGTCAAAGATGTCTCCCATGCGAATAGGGTACCGATCTCCGCCGGGTAGTACCATGGCAAACTGCTGCATGCCATGTGCAGTAGTCCACCCACAAGGGGTACAGGATGCGGGCGAGAGTCGAAGGTCGCAGTTCCGTTTTCGCGCGGATCCGCGACTTCACGGACTTTTTCGCCTGGTCGTCGCCCGCGCGATTCGCGCTCATCATCTTCACGAGCCTCGTTCTTGTGCTCACCGCTGTACTCTCGCTGCCGATCGCCACGGCCGACCACAATGTCACCCCACTCGCCGACGCATTCTTCACCGCCATGTCCGCCATCTGCGTCACCGGTCTTGCGACGGTGGATATGGCGACCCACTGGTCGACGTTCGGCAACGTGGCAATTCTCATCGGAATCGAGGTTGGTGGCATCGGCGTCCTGACACTCGCGAGCATCCTCGGACTCGTCGTCTCCCGCCGGCTGGGGCTCAAGGCGAAGCTTCTCGCCGCAAGCGACAGCAACCCGCTGCGCATCCACACCGGGCCGGTAGCTGAGGGCCAGGCTATTCGCCTGGGCGAGATTGGCGGCCTGCTTGCCACCGTCGCAGTGAGTGTGCTCACCATTGAGGCGATTCTCACGTTTCTCATTACCCCGCGGCTTCTGCTCACCGGCGAGGACCCGTGGACGGCAATCTGGCAGGGATTCTATTTCGCCACGTCGGCGTTCACCAACACCGGCTTCGTCCCACACGTGGAGGGTATGGCGCCGTTCGCCACCGACCCCTGGATGCTTTCCGTCATCGGGTTGGGGGTCTTCGTCGGGAGTCTCGGTTTCCCGGTCATCTTCGCCCTGACGCGGGGTTGGCGAGGCCGGCACCGGGTCTCCATCCACGTGAAACTCACGATCGCCACCACGCTGATCCTGATCGTCATCGGCGCGATCGCTATCTACGCCCTCGAGTGGAACAACTCGAAAACACTCGGCGCGCAGGACCCCGTCGTTCGCCCCATGACCGCCACATTTTTGTCCATCATGACGAGATCGGGCGGTTTTTCCACGGTCGACATCGGGCAGATGCACGACTCGAGCCTCCTCGTCATGGACATGCTCATGTTCGTCGGAGGCGGCTCAGCATCCACTGCCGGCGGAATCAAGGTGACGACTCTTGCCGTTCTTTTCCTCGCTGCGCTTGCCGAAGCCAGGGGCGATAGCGACATCCAGGTTTTCAATCGCCGGATTCCACCGGATGTTCTCCGCATTTCGGTGAGCGTCGTCCTGTGGGGCGCGACGATCGTCGCGCTGTCCACGATCGCGCTCCTGCAGGTCTCGCAACAGCCGCTCAACAAGGTTCTGTTCGACGTGATCTCCGCATTTGGCACCTGCGGATTGAGTACGGGTGTGACCGACGTGTTGCCGGATTCTGGAAAGTACATCCTGGCGGCCACCATGTGGGCAGGGCGGGTTGGTACAGTGACCCTTGCCGCAGCGGTGGCCGCAAGCCAACGCAGGCAGTTGTTCACGCTTGCCGAAGAGAGGCCCATCGTTGGTTGAGAAAATCGCCCACAACGCGCCAGTCCTGGTCATCGGGCTCGGTCGCTTCGGCGCCGGTGCCGCTGGCCAGCTTGATCGCCTCGGCCGCGAAGTGCTCGCCGTCGACGAAAGCCAGATGCTGGTCCAGAAGTGGGCTGAGCGTGTCACCCACGCTGTACAGGCTGACGCCCGCAGCATCGAAGCTCTCCGCCAGATCGGAGCGGGGGACTTTGCCGTCGCCGTCGTGGCGGTCGGCTCCTCCATCGAGGCAAGCGTGCTCATCACCGCCAACCTGGTGGACCTCGGAATCCCGCAGATTTGGGCGAAAGCGATCAGCCAGTCCCACGGGAAGATCCTCGCCCGCATCGGTGCGAACCATGTCATCTACCCTGAGGCAGAGGCCGGCGAGCGCGTCGCACACCTCGTGTCCGGGCGGATGCTCGACTTCATCGAGTTCGACGACGATTTCGCCATGGTGAAGATGTATCCGCCGAGATCGATCAGGGGCATACCGCTCTCCGACACTGACATCCGCAAGAAGTTCGGTGTCACTGTCGTCGGGGTGAAGGCGCCGGGGGCCGAGTTCACCTACGCGACGGCGGAGACGGTCATCTCCAACCACGACCTCATCATCGTGAGCGGCAAGTCCAGCGCGATCGAGAAGTTCTCCGCCCTGCAGAGCTGACGTCGCGTCATTCCCGCGACAGTTCGCGAGCTCTCCTTAGCGCTGCCGCCGTCGCCCGGTCGAAGATGGCGTTAAGATCCGCTGCTTCCAGCACCGCGATCGCCCGCTCAGTCGTACCGTTCGGGCTCGTCACCTTTCGGCGCAGTTCCCCCGGCGTGCTTCCGGATGCCTCAAGCAGTTCACTCGCGCCGAGAAACGTGGTTGTGACGAGGGTGTCCGCATCGGCCTCACTGAACCCCATGGACACAGCGGTTTTCGTCAACTCTTCGATGAGGAAGAACACGTACGCCGGACCTGAACCCGAGATGGTGCTGAGCGCATCGATGCGCGCCTCAGGAACGACGACCACCTTTCCGACTGTCTCGAACAGGCGCGTGACGAGGTCGAGGTGCTCCGACGTTGCCCTGGTTCCCGCGCTCACCCCGGTGACCCCGCGGCGAACCGTGGCAGGAGTGTTCGGCATCGCCCGCAATACCGCGACCGTTGGCGGAACGAGCGCTTCCATCGTGGCTGTCGTCACCCCTGCCGCTACACTCACGAGAATCGCGTCAGGCTCGAGTACCTCCGCGATTTCCCGCAGCACATCGGGAACCATTGCGGGCTTCACCGCGATGAGGATGATGTGCGCTCCCCTCACCGCGACACTGTTCGCCTGAGGGTCCGACTCCGCCGACAGGCTCGTCACTCCAGGTCTGCGCAGCGCCGCAGCCTTCGCCTCCGACCGGTTGGTGACCCGAATTCCACCGTCGACCGTAACCCCCGGTGCCAACAGGCCGGCCAGGATTGCCCCGCCCATCGAACCTGCGCCAAGAATTGCCACCGCTGGGAGAGTCACCATGGAACCATCCTAGGATTGGTGACGTGAACGCGAACGAGGGTGAACGGTGAGCACGGGCGGCGGGAAGAAGGCTATCGTCGCGGCCCTTCTCGCCAATCTCGGCATCGCCATCACCAAGTTCATCGCGTGGGCAATTTCGGGGTCAGCGTCGATGCTCGCCGAAGCCGTCCATTCCGTTGCGGACACCGGAAATCAGGCGCTTCTGCTGCTCGGGTCGCGCCAGGCGAAACGCAAACCAGACCCGGAGCATCCTTTCGGCTACGGCCGTGAACGTTACGTCTATGCGTTCGTGGTTGCCATTATCCTGTTCTCCATTGGTGGCGTCTTCTCCATTTATGAGGGGGTGAACAAGCTTGCCCAGCCTCACGAACTAACGAACGCATGGTTGCCGATCCTGGTATTGGTGGTCGCCATGGGGCTGGAATCCTTCTCACTGCGCACCGCCATCAGAGAGTCAAATAAGGTTCGCGGCAAGGAAACCTGGATCCAGTTCATTCGGCACGCGAAGGCTCCGGAGCTCCCCGTGGTGCTGCTTGAGGATGTCGCAGCACTCACTGGACTCGTCTTCGCGTTCCTTGGCGTCGGGCTCACGGTCATCACCGGAAACAGCGTGTGGGATGCGATCGGAACTCTCGCCATCGGTGTGCTCCTCGTCGGGGTCGCCGTCATTCTCGGAATCGAGACGAAGAGCCTTCTCGTTGGGGAGGGTGCCCGACCTGCAGATGCGATCGCCATCCGCGACGCGATCAACGCAGATCCGCAGGTGGAAGCACTGATTCACCTCAAGACCCTTTACCTTGGGCCGGAAGAACTTCTCGTCGCCGCGAAGGTTGCCTTCTCCCCGAAGAAGAAGCTCGCGGATGTCGCCTCGGCGATTAATTCGCTCGAGGCGCAGGTGCGCGCAGCGGTACCCATCGCGAGGGTGATCT
>JBDTCD010000063.1:0-14744 GCA_039923755.1 Terrimesophilobacter sp.
CCGAGTGCATCCATTCCTGTCATCACGAGTCCGTCGATTTCATCGAAGATCGCCTCATAATGATGCGGATTCTTGAGCCAGCCTGCGTGCACTCGACCCACAGTGTCTGCAGTCAGCGAGCGCACTCCCGTCAATCCCACGACGACGGGGATCGACACGGGTGCGTTGATGTCCTGGATCTCGTTTCCGGCATCCCCTCGGCGGAAGAGGATCATCTTGCCGAAAGTGGCCACCGTGTTGTCGATCCCGGAGGGGGTGCCGTGCACGAGTTGCTCGCACTCGAACGCCAGCTGGGAGATTTCCTCATCCGGGACGGTCAGGTGGAAGTGGTGAACCATCGCGCGGATGACGGAAACGGCAAGTGCCGCGGAAGCACCGAGACCACTTGCTCGCGGAAGTTCGGGGACAACGTCGACGTGGACGGGCAGGTCGCCAACTCCGAGGCGCTCCGCGATGAGCCGTGCCACCCTCTCGGCCAGCCGGGCACCGGCAGGATTATGGGCGGCTGGATCCGAATCCCAGCCCGAGATTTGTAGTTCGCTTGAGGCGGCACGGCCGGTCACTTCGGCACGAATCACGAGACTGAGTGGTGCCGCGATGGCGTGACGGCCATACACCACCGAGTGCTCGCCAAGAAGGATGATCTTTCCGTAGCCAACGTTCTGCGCGGGATCGGCGCTGGCAGGGCCAATCGGGGCGATGTCGATGGTTCCTGTGGGCGTCGCGCCGCCCTTCAGTGCCTCAATAATCTTCTGCGCCTTCCATACTTTGATGTCGCCGCTGGCGACAAGCCAGTCGACGACCTCGTCGAACTGTTCTTCGCTCGCGCCTGCGGCGACCGCCACGCTTCGGGCATGCAGTCGCATGTGGCCCGGTTGGATGCCTTCGGTCGACAGCGCCTTCAACGCCGCCAGGTTTTGGGCAAGGCCTACGGCTGCCATGATCTCTGCGAGTTCGCGCGCGGACCTGGTGCCGAGAATGTCGTACGCGATCCGGATGACGGGGTTCGACTGCACCTGGCCTCCGACTGTACCCACCTTGAGCGGAAGCTCGATCTCACCGACGAGATTACCGTCGCCATCTGTGCTCCAGCGCGTCAACGGCCGGTAGATTCCTGTCATTGCCGCATATGCATGGGCGGCAGCCTCAATTGCGCGCCAGTCGTTGCCGGTGGCTATGGCGACGGCGTCGATCCCGTTCATGACCCCCTTGTTGTGAGTTGTTGCCCTGTACACGTCGAGTTCGGCAAACTCCCCCGCCAGGACGATCCCGTCACGAACCTGCTCCCCCGAGAAGTGCTCGGTCGCAAGCAGGTGTGGCGGGATCACGGCGCGAGCCCGCACCATTGCCCGGTCGGTGAGGTTGGAGAGGATGCGCAGGAATACCCGCCCGGTGCTTAACTCCTCGAGCAGCGGTCCGACCGCTTCGCACATGGTGTTGACGAGGTTGGCTCCCATGGCGTCTTTGCTATCGACGACGAGGTGGACGACGAGAAGTTCGCCATGTGTTGCGGTGTGCCCGCGTTGGTGAACTTCGACGTCGACGGCGCCGCCGCCCCGCGCGACCATATTCGGGTGCGTGGCGTTGGCGATGTCGAGGATACGCTGCCGACCATCGAGGATGCGCCGTGCAGCAGCATCCGGATCGGCGACATCCAGAATCTGCACCTGGCCGATGAGGAGCGGTTCGTCGGCAAAGCTCGTGAAACCACCGCAGTTGCGAACGATGAGCGCGGCTGAACTCACCGCGGCGATGATGGAGGGCTCCTCCACCACCATGGGAACGAGGTGATCACGACCGTTGATATGGAAATTCAGGCCGAGTCCCATGGGCATGGAGAAGACGCCCACGACGTTCTCCGTGAGGCGGTCAGCCTTCATGGCGGTGAGGATGTAGGAGCCGGTGCTGAGCGATTCGTAATTCTCGGCGCTGAGGATGCCGCGGTCGCGCAGTTCGCGGAGCCGTTCCTCGACGCTTAACTGGTAGAAGCGGGGGATACGCGAGTCGGTCATGAGCTTTCCCTCCGCACCCCGTCACGGCTGAAAGGAACGGGGATCACGGTTGCTCCGGCTTCGGTGAAGACGGACTGGAGTTGGTCCGTGGACTCAAGCTTGGCAAAGACCAGTCCAAGGTCGCCACCTCCTGCGCCACTCGTCTTGAAAACTCCTCCGGATCCGGCGGCGAGTAGACGCAGGGCCCGATGTCTCTCGGTCACGATTCCCGCTCCGGCGTGAGCATCAAACGCCTCGATGCCGAGGAAGTACTCGTCGGCCAGAGCGAGGAAGGTGTCGGTGTCGGCGAGTGCCTTGTCGATGCTTTCGGCAAGGGAGCAGAGGCGGGAAAGGTCGCGCAAGTAGCCCTCATGATCGCGCGCCCCGTAGTCAGCAACGCGTGCCACAAGATCGACCGTGCTGCTGCCGGTGCCCGTCACCACGGCGAAGAGGGCAAGATCATGTGGCCAGCTCACTCTGTGGGGTTCGGAGCCCTGGCGAAAAAGGATGTGCCCGCCGTGGACGGTGGTGGCAATGTCGGCACCGCTGCCTTTGCCCCCCTGCGCCGCCGAGTGGGCTCTCGCAGCCCGGGCAAAAAGTTCCGCCGGCGTGAGCTGGACGCCCCTGCTTGCAGCGAAGGCAGCGGTGAGGGCCACGGCGACGGCGGCGCTGGAGCCAAGACCGAGCTTGTCGCCGTGGTGAAGAAATTGGGAGCTTTCGATATCGATGTTTAGCCCGCCGGTGGAGGGAGCGAGCTCATCGACTTCTCGCCGCACGCTGTCGACGAGGGTGAGTCGATGGTGAAGGCAGTTGTCGAGCCCATCAGGAAGCCCACCGTGCTCACCGAGGGCGAGTTTGTCCACGCCGAGCTCTGGAGCGGTGAGGCTCCACCCTGAATCCGACTCGGTGAGTACGACAGATACCCTTCGGTCAACCGCCATGAGGAGTGCAGGGGCTCCGGCCAGAACCGCGTACTCGCCGAGGAGATGGAGCTTGCCGGGTGCGGAGACGGACACGGTACGTGGGGTGCCTTCTGTCCCGGTGCCGTCTGGCATGGTCACGGCCCTCACGATACTTCCAGCAGGTGCGCTGCCGGTCCAAGCCCGCTCGTGCGCGTCTCGTGCACTCCGGACACCGCGGCGAGCGCCGTCGCCACATCCGCAGCATCCTCTGGGCGGCACAGTGCCTTCACCTGGGGTCCTGCGTCGATAGTGAAGTACACCGGAACACCTCCGCCGCGAAGTTCACGGACGGTGTGGATGGCGGCTATCGTCGCTGCGTTCCAATAGATGAGGGCTGGCGTCGTGGTCAGCATGAGCGAATGGAGAGCAAGGCAGCTGTGCTCGCTCAACTCGCCAACTGTATCGAAATCCTGCGCGAGGATCGCGGAGCGCATCCGGCCGAGCGTGTCCGCGGAGGACTCGACCCATGCTGTGTAGAACGGCGATGTTGCACTCGTGGCGGACATCCCCACAGTGGAGGACACCGCTTTCTGGCCCGCATCGGTGATCGCAACGACCACGGAGAGCGGCCACGTCTCCCGGCGGAGCAAGGGTTCAGCGTAGGAGTCGCTGCCATCCGCTGCCGTCCCAGCGTGAAGTTCCGCGTATCCGCCGAAGAGGGACCTGGCAGCGGATGCCGACCCGCGCCGAGCGAGGATCGACAACTCGCGAGGGGAGGCTTCGAGACCCGCCGCCGCGCTCGCTGCGACGACGAGCGCCGCGAATCCGGACGCCGACGAGGCCAGGCCGGCTCCCGTCGGGAAATTGTTTGCCGACGTCACCGTGGCCTTGAAGTCGATGCCAGCGCGTGCACGCACGAGGTCAAGAACGGCACTCACCCGGCCAGCGGAGGGCTGACCCTGTGGCTGCGCCGAATCGTTCAGCCACACCTCGTCGTGCTCGAGCCGAGGAGTGAAGCCAACGGTGGTGTCGGTGTGCAGGCCGTCCAGCGTGATCGAGATTGATCCCACCGCGGGAATGTTGAGGGCAGCATTGCGCTTGCCCCAATACTTCGCGAGGGCGATGTTGCTGTGGGCACGAGCCGACGCCGCGAGGTCACCGCCGTTGGTGGATTCCACAGTGGTGCTCCGATCGTGTTGGAAACATTTTAGCGTTTCCGCCGGTTGCTAAAGTCGGTACTGTGCCCGAGCGGGCCCGAACGTAAGGAACTGCGTGCTCCCTGGAATCAGTGGACTTTCCCTGTACCTGCCTCCCTATCGAGTGCACCTCCAGGATTGGTGCACCTGGAACGACGAATCGTGGGAGAAGACGCGAAGCGTCGTCGGCCGCAGCTTTAGAATGCGCGGACCGGCGCAGAGTGTGTACACGCTCGCTGCGACCGCGGTACTTCGCCTCATCGAGGATTACAACATCGATCCCGCGCGCATCGGGATGCTGGCGTTGGGCACGGAGTCCAGCAGCGACAACTCTGCGGGCGCGATCATCATCAAGGGGATGGTCAACGACGCGCTCGCCGCGAAAGGGATGGTGC
This sequence comes from Terrimesophilobacter sp., assembly GCA_039923755.1. GTDB lineage: Bacteria > Actinomycetota > Actinomycetes > Actinomycetales > Microbacteriaceae > Terrimesophilobacter. The sequence continues at coordinate 4,485 of JBDTCD010000063.1, forward strand.
TTCTCGCCCGCGATTGTGAAGTTCCCGAGTTCAAGCACGCTTGTCTGGCGGGTGTCTATGGATTGAAGGCGGCATTGCGTTACCTCTCGTCGGATGGCGCCGGCAGACAGGCAATCGTCGTCTCCGCAGACATCGCCGAGTATGCACTCGGCAGCACAGGCGAGCCGACGCAGGGGGCGGGCGCCGTCGCCATGCTCGTCGAGAGTGAAGCTCAGCTGCTCGAAGTCGACCTTGCCGCTGGCGGCAGCGACTCCGACTATCGCACGGTGGACTTCCGCAAACCCTTCGCTCGCTTCCGTCAGGCTCCACGCGACGACGGTCAGATGCAGGATCTCCCCGTCTTCAACGGCCGGTACTCGACAAGTTGCTACATCGACGCAACCCACCACGCGATGATGGCGATGCTTGCCAAGCGCCCCGGCCGGCCCGTTGACTATTTCACCGACGTAGACCGTGTCTTCATGCATCGCCCGTACAACCAGATGCCGACGACCGGCTGGGTGATGGCATATCTCTTCGCGCTGTCGGCGGATGAGCAGGGCCGCCAACAGCTTTGGGAATATTGCGCCGCTGCCGGGATCGATGGCGCAGCGCTGCTGACGGAACTCGACACAGCGTCCCCGTTCGATGATGCGATAGTGACCGGGAAAAGTGATGGCGACGTGTTCCCGCTCTCGCGCAAACTCCGTCAGCACGTGCGGGGGCTGGACTTGTGGCGCTCGCTCGTCGTCGACAAGCTGAGCCTCGGCGCGGATGCCATGCGCGATCTTGGCAACCTTTACTCAGCAGCGCTGCCGGCATGGCTGGCATCCGGACTCTGCCAGGCCGCGAAAGACGGGCTCGACATTGCGGGCCAACACTGGCTCGCACTCGGCTACGGCAGCGGCGACGCAGCGGAGGCGATCCCCTTGCGTGTCGTCGAAGGTTGGGAAGAGGCGGCGAGCCGCATCAACTTCGTCGAGGCACTCGGAACTCCTGTCGATCTCACCGAATCTCAATACATCGCGCTCCACGAGGGGCGCCAGAGCGACCTTATTCCCGTTCCGGCAAGCGGAGGGTTCGTCGTTGAATCCGTGGGTACCGAGGACGGTCCTGACTTCCACAATCTCGGCGTGGAGTTTTACCGCTACATTCCGACGACCAACTGAGCACTGGGCAGGGAGCGCAGATGTCGACCGAGATTGCGCCACGCTACGCCCTGATCGGCGCGGGTCCGTCGGGACTAGCCGGTGCGCGCAATCTGAGCAGGTTCGGCATTGGTTTCGACGGTTTCGAGTCGGCGGCAGGCGTTGGTGGGCTGTGGAATATCGACAGCCCGCGCAGCACCGTGTACGAATCCGCACATCTCATCTCCAGCCGCACGACGACGCAGTTCACTGAATTTCCGATGCTCGATGGCACCCCGGACTACCCTGGTCATGCCGACCTGATGCGCTACTTCGAACGGTTCGCCGACGAGTTCGATCTCGCGAAGCATTTCCGTTTCAACACCGAAGTGGTGTCGGTGACCCGGGCAAACAACACATGGGACGTGAGGTGGCGAGACGCCTACGGCGAGGGAAACGCCAGCTATGACGGCGTCATCCTGGCCAGCGGAACCCTCGCCGAGCCCTCAATCCCTGCCTTCAGCGGATCCTTCACCGGCGAAATCCTGCACAGCAGCGCATATAAATCTGCCACGATATTCCGCGGGAAACGCGTGCTCATCATTGGAGCGGGCAACAGCGGATGCGACATTGCCGTGGACGCTGTGCATCACGCCGTGAGCACCGATCTGAGCGTTCGGCGCGGGTACTATTTCGTGCCGAAGTACCTGTTCGGGCGCCCGGCCGACACTCTCAACCAGGGCAGGCCGCTGCCAGCCCGACTCAAGCAATGGATCGACTCTCGAGTGCTGAAACTGTTCACCGGCGACCCGGTTCGTTTCGGTTTTCCAAAACCCGGCTACCGCATCTACGAGTCCCACCCGATCGTGAACACGCTCGTGCTGCAGCACCTTGGGCAGGGCGATCTTCGCGTTCGACCGGATATCAACCGCTTCGAGGGGAACACGGTACATTTCGCGGACGGCTCGAGTGGCGAATACGACCTGGTTCTGCTTGCGACAGGGTACGTGCTCGACTACCCGTTCCTCGACCGCCGCCACCTCAACTGGACCGGCATGGCCCCGAAACTCTTCCTCAACATGTTCGCAAGCGACACAGGGCAGTCCACACCCAACGGGATCTACGCACTCGGAATGGTGGAAGCCTCCGGCCTCGGCTGGCAGGGCCGCTACGAGCAAGCCGAGCTTTTAGCCAGGTATCTGGCCGCCGATCCTGGAGTTCGGCAAAAATTCGACGGTCAGCTTGCGCGCCGATGGCCGGATCTGACCGGCGGATACCATTACCTTGCGCTCGAACGCATGTCGTACTACGTCAACAAGGACGCGTACCGACGAGAACTGACGAAGCAGATCCGCCGGCTGGAGGACGCAGCGTGAACATCGACGACGTCGTCCTCAACGTCGATCCGACGTCGTTGCGTGCATTTGATATCGTGCTCGCCCTCACCATGTTCTTCGTCGCGCTCGCCACGGTGTGGTCGCGCTGGTCGCTGCGGAACGTGAAAGCTGCGGTGTCGGCATGAGTCGGGTGCTGGTCACCGGAGGCAACGGTTTTCTCGGTAGCTCCCTGGTCTCGGGTCTCGCTGATGCTGGCGGAGTGGAACTCGTCGTCAGCGGCGACGTTCGCGAGCCGACGAGCAGGATCTCCGGTGTCGCGTATGAACGAGTCGACATTACGCGAGCAGAGCAGCTTGAGACTGCGATGCGCGACTACGGGATAGACACCGTCGTGCATCTGGCCGCCATCATGAACCCCGGACAGCGGATCACCCGGGAGCAGGAATTCCGGGTGGATGTCGATGGCACGCGCACGGTGTTGGACGCGTGCCTCGCGACCCGCGTTCGGCGCGTCGTCGTGTCGTCCAGTGGTGCCGCATACGGTTACCACCCGGACAACCCAGAATGGATTACCGAGACGGATGCACTCCGCGGCAATGTGGAATTCACCTACTCGGACCATAAGCGCCTCGTGGAGGAGATGCTCGCGCTGGCGCGGGATGAGCATCCGGAACTTGAGCAGGTCATCTTCCGGATCGGGACCATCCTCGGTGCAACCGTCGACAATCAGATCACCGCACTGTTCGAGCGGCGGAGGATCCTGGCGATCGCCGGCTCGGAAAGCCCCTTCGTTTTCATTTGGGATGCGGATGTCGTCGCCTGCATGGTGCGCGCGGCCACCGACGGCCCTGCCGGGATCTTCAACCTCGCGGGTGATGGCGCGGTGACGGTGCATGAACTCGCGCGCGTTCTCGGGAAGAAGCTGTTCACTCTGCCCGCCTGGTTGCTCACGGCGGCGCTCGCCGTAGCGAAGCCGCTGCGGCTCACCAGATACGGGCCAGAACAGGTTGGCTTCCTCCGATACCGCCCCGTGCTCAGCAATGAGCGGCTGAAGCGTATTTTCGGCTATACCCCCGCAAAGTCGAGCTGCGAGGCGCTCGAGGCGTGGCAGGCCGCGAAGAGGGTGCGCTAGCCGCGAAGCCCGCGCAGGAGTACTGCCATCTCGAGTGCAGCGGTCGCCGCCTCGGCGCCCTTGTCCTCGTGTGAGCCCGGCAGTCCGGCGCGATCGATGCCCTGTTGTTCGTTGTCGAGAGTGAGCACGCCGAAGCCGATCGGTTTGCCGGAGTCGAGCGCAACTCTGGTCAGGCCATCCGTCGCGGCGTTCGAAACGAAGTCGAAGTGCGGGGTGCCGCCGCGGATGATCACGCCAAGGGCAACCACGGCATCCGCGCCCGCCTGCAGCGCCGCCGCACAGGCTAGGGGGAGTTCGAAGCTCCCGGGTACTCGTACCTCGCTCACCTCGGCACCCGAAGAATCGAGCACGCGATGCGCTCCGGCGAGAAGCCCGCTAGCGATGACGTCGTGCCAGCGGCCAGCGACGATCGTGACCTTTAACCCCGTCCCGTCCACCACGCGGTTCGGCGGGGTGGGTGCGCCTGCTCCGCTCATGACGGATGTCCTTCCAGTTCGATGAGGCTGGCGATATCTTCGGGAAGGCGATGGCCCATGCGGTCCCTCTTGACACTGAGATAGTCGCGGTTGAATTCGCCCACGCCGACCAGGAGCGGGACTATCCCACTCACGTGCATACCGTGCGCCCTCAGTTGCTCCGCCTTATCCGGGTTGTTGGAGAGCAGGCGAATCGAAGTGATTCCGAGATCCTCGAGGATCGCGACGGCAGCGCCGTAGTCGCGTGAATCGGGAGCGAAACCGAGCGCGACATTCGCATCGAACGTGTCAAACCCTTCCTCCTGCAATCGGTATGCGCGCAGCTTGTTCACGAGACCGATTCCGCGACCTTCATGCCCGCGGAGGTATATGACGATGCCTCCTTCGCGTTCGATGAGCTCGAGCGCCTCATGAAGTTGTGGACCACATTCGCACTTCAGCGAACCGAATACTTCGCCGGTCAGGCATTCCGAATGAACCCGCACGATGGCGTCATTACTCAACTCGCCCGCGATCACCGCGACATGATCCGCACCGGTCATCCGGTCGCGGTACGCGCGCACCCGAAACGTCCCGTAACCGGTCGGTACCGTCGTCTCCACTTCAAAGGTCACCCGCGAGGTTTCTGCGATGGGTGAAACGAGGGAGTCGGTGCGCGAACCATCCGAGTTCAGGTAGACGATGAGATCGGCGATGGTGATGACAACGACACCTTCGGCGGCACCGAGTTCAATCAGGTCGGGAAGACGCATCATCTCGCCGTCATCTTGCACGATCTCGGCTATCGCCCCCACGGGAGACAGGCCAGCGAGCTTCATGAGGTCGACTGCAGCCTCCGTGTGACCGTCGCGTTCACGAACGCCGCCGTCCGCGGCGCGCAGCGGAAGGATGTGGCCGGGGCGATGCAGGCTCCGGGCAGTGGATGCAGGATCTGCGAGCACGCGCAGCGTGTGGGCGCGATCGGAGGCGCTGATTCCGGTGCTGAATCGGTCGGACGCATCGACCGAGATCGTATAGTTGGTGCCCCGCGGATCTTCGTTGTCCGCCACCATCACGGGAAGCTCGAGGCGGTCCGCCAACTCATTCGTCATCGGCGCGCAAATGTAGCCTGAGGTGTGACGCACCATCCAGGCGATCCACTCCTGGCTTGCCAGCTGTGCAGAGATGATGACATCGCCCTCGTTCTCGCGACCTTCGTCATCCGCGACGATCACGGGTTTTCCTGCGCGGAGCTCCGCGAGGGCAGTAGGGATGTCAGCGAGGCTCATCGTGCGGCTCCCTGAGGTGAGGTGACTGGCGTGAGGGAAGCATCGAAGGGGTCGCAGGTTCGGCCGGCATCTTTGGGCACGACCTCTTCGATGCTTCCCTCGCGGCCACTCAATTTCACTGAAAGCAGCCGCTCGACCTGGCGCGCGAGGATGTCTGTTTCGACATTGACGAGGTCACCGACCTGTTTGATGCCGAGGGTGGTGACCGCGAGAGTCTCGGGGATGAGCGACACTTCGAACCAGTCGCCATCGTCGTCGCGGCCGACCGCGCTGACCGTGAGGGAGACTCCGTCAAGGGCGATGGACCCCTTACGCACGACGAGCGGGGCAAGCTCTGCGGCAAGATTGAATCGCGCCACGCGCCACGCGCTCCCCTCGGTCACGCTGAGAACTTTGGCTGTTCCGTCGATGTGCCCCTGGACGATGTGACCGCCGATCCGGTCGCCCACCTTCGCTGCGCGCTCCACGTTCACCCGGTCGCCGGGTTGCGGATTGGTCAGAGTGCTCATCGCGATCGTCTCGGCCATGACATCGGCCGTGAACCAATCGGCTCCCTGATCGACGACGGTGAGGCAGACGCCACTCACCGAGATGGAGTCACCGTGGACGGCATCCGATACGGCGAGAGGGGCACGAACGGTGAGGCGCGCAGCATCTGCGGTGTGTTGCCATTCGATGACCTCACCGAGTTCCTCCACGATTCCAGTGAACATGGTTAGCCTTCTTCCGTTGGGCGGGCTCGAATGAGGATGTCCTCGCCGAGTTGTTCACACTGCACGATTGTCAACCGTCGCGCACTGGCAAGTGTTCCGATTCCGAGGTCTTTGATGGCGAGTTGATCGCCGCCGAGAAGCACGGGAGCGACATACACCAGGTATTCGTCGACGAGTCCGGCGGAAACGAAGGCGCTGGCCAGCGTCGGGCCACCCTCGACGAAGGCATGTCGCATGCCCCGATCGAACAGTCCGATCAGCACTGCTTCAAGGTCTCGGGTTCGCTGCGTGATGATCGGGTGGGGGTGTTCGAAAACCTTGGCAGCGGCCGGGATTTCCCGTTCGCCGATTACGACGGGAACAGGCTGGTCGTCGAGTAGCGCACCGTCCACGTTCCGCGCGGTGAGCGTGGGGTTGTCGTCAATGACCGTGCCTGTCCCGACGATGATGGCATCCGAGGCCGCACGCTCACGGTGGACGTGAGCCCTAGCCGCTTCACCGGTGATCCACTGGCTTGTCCCGTCGGCGGCTGCGGTCCTGCCGTCGAGACTCGATGCCCACTTGAGCGTCACCCACGGTCGGCCATGTCTCATCGCGGTCAGCCACGTGTGCATGAAGTCGGAGACTTCCGGTGCGAGTACCCCGTCGATGACCTCGATGCCCGCGTCGCGAAGTTTGGTTGCTCCGCCCTTTGCGACCGGATTCGGGTCGCGCACGCCATAGACGACCCGCGCTACTCCGGCCTCAATGAGAGCTTCACTGCACGGTCCCGTGCGGCCGCGGTGGTTGCACGGTTCGAGTGTAACGACTGCCGTCGCGCCAACGGTCTGGTGTCGGGCAAGTTTGCCGAGAGCGTCCACTTCCGCGTGGGCGGTACCTCGCCCTCTGTGCCAGCCCTCGGCGATCACATCGCCCTGTGGCGACAGGATGACGCAGCCGACCTGCGGATTGGCGCCTTTCGCGGGACCCCGTGACGCGAGTCCGATAGCACGCAGCATGGCCGCTTCAACGGTGACGTGAGGGGGCGCGGGCGTGCGAAGCCCATCCTGCCCGCCCTGCGGTGTCGACATCCGGTTCCTCGCGTCTGCTCACGACGAACTCCGGGGACGCTGGCGCAAGGCTCAACGTTGTGCACGCTTGCGCGAACACCCGTGCTGCCTTCCATCCGGACTGAGAACCACCAATGGCTCATTACCGTCGGTCCCGGAATTCCACCGGCTCAACCGTTCTCTGCTTTAGCTTTTTCAGCCTCAGCCGATTGCGGGTCGCGGACTATCACCGCCGGTTCGGATTTTCACCGACCCCGGAGCACGTACTCACTCTCAGTGTACCGCCGCGACCGTGGGTGGTGCGCGGGTGCGAGTGAGCGAAAACGAAGGAGAAACAGCGCAGAAGCGTCACGCGGTGCCGGATAGCGCGCTTTCCGCCAGATCTCCTTCAAATTCGTTCGGCGCAAAAGAGGCGCTGTCATGGACCTCGTGCCAACTGGACGAGGCACCGGCAGAGCTATCGCACCCTCGGAAGCAGACCGATCCGGTCGTACACCTTTGCGAGCGTCGCATCCGCAATCGATGCCGCACGGTCCGCATTTCCAGCGAGCACCCGATCAAGTTCGGCGGGGTCATCCAATAGCTCGAGTGTGCGCGCACGGACGGGAGCAAAGGTCTCCACGACAACGTCGGAAATATCCTTTTTCAGGTCGCCGTATCCGCGCCCCGAGTACTCGTCCTCCAGCTGCGCAAAAGTCTTGCCGGCCATCACAGAGTAGATCGTCAAGAGGTTCGCGACGCCCGGCTTCTCGCGGCGGTCGAACCGGATCTCTCGCCCAGCATCCGTCACGGCCGATTTGATCTTCTTCGCGGTGACCGATGGCTCATCCATCATCCAGACAATTCCGGAGTCGGAGGTCGCCGACTTGCTCATTTTCGAGGTCGGATCCTGCAGGTCGTAAATACGCGCGGTCTCCCTCAGGATCATCGGCTCCGGTACCACGAACGTCTCGCCAAACCGCGAATTGAATCGGCCTGCAAGGTCGCGGGTGAGTTCAACGTGCTGCCTTTGGTCGTCCCCGACAGGAACCAACGCGGCGTCGTATAGCAGGATGTCGGCAGCCATGAGCATGGGATAGGCGAAGAGGCCGACCGTGGTACCTTCAGCACCCTGCTTTGCCGATTTGTCCTTGAACTGGGTCATCCGGCTCGCCTCGCCGAAGCCCGTGATGGTGTTGAGGACCCATGCAAGCTCCGGATGCGCTGGCACATGCGACTGCACGAACAGCGTCGACTCTGCCGGGTCGATACCGGCGGCGATGTACTGCGCGGCGGTGCGGCGGGTGTTCGCGCGCAGTTCCACCGGGTCCTGGGCAACCGTGAGAGCGTGCAGGTCGACGATGCAGAAAACGGCGTCGTAGGTGGCCTGAAGTTCCTTCCACTGCAGGAGCGCTCCGATGTAGTTTCCGATGTGGAGGCTGTTTGCCGAGGGCTGCATTCCGGAGAACACACGCTGTTTGGAAGTCATGGTTGATTCTTTCAGGTCGGGAAAGCGAAAGTTTAGATGGCGTAGTCGACGACGACGGGAGCATGGTCCGACCATCGCGTGTCCCATGCACTTGCCCGGTCTATGGCGTAGTTCGTCACGGCCGCGCCAAGGGCGGGGTTTGCCAGGTGGTAGTCGATGCGCCATCCGGTGTCGGTGTCGAACGCCTGGCCGCGCTGGGACCACCAGGTGTACGGGCCGTCAACCTCGCCTGCCCACTTTCGTCCGACATCCACCCAGCCGAGTCCGGTGCCGATGGTGCCGTCCGCGCACTCGACGGCTTCGCCGAGTGGAGCGAAAAATCGATCAAAGTATGCGCGCTCATCCGGCAGGAATCCCGCGTTCTTGCGGTTGCCCTTCCAGTTGCGGATGTCGAGCTCGCGGTGCCCGACATTCAGGTCGCCGACAATGAGGGCGAATTCGCTTCCGGCAGCAAGTGCCGGGAGTCGAGATGCCATGGCGTCCAGGAACTTGTATTTCTCCACTTGCTTGGGTGAACCGACCTCACCGGAGTGCACATATGTGCTCACGACGGTGATGATGCGGCCGCCGATGTCGTAGTCTGCCTCGAGCCAGCGGCCTGCACTGTCGAAGTCTTCAGCACCCAGCTCCACCCGATGGACGGAGGCGGCTTTGCGGCTCGCAAGAGCAACTCCCGCCCGTCCTTTCGCCGTGGCGGCGTCGTGCAGGATATTCCACTCGGGGCCGAGCAGGTTCTCGATGTCCTCGGTGGCCGCACGCACCTCCTGCATGGCGAGAATGTCGACATTTCGTGCGGAGAGCCACTCGCCCATGCCCTTCCGGAACGCTGCACGGACGCCGTTGACATTGACGGAGGCGATACGAAGGGGCGTAGACACTCGGCCAGTTTATCGGCGGCGACCGACGTAGCGGCCACGAGGTGGTATCGGCCGACCAAAGGGAAACACGGTGAACGCTAGGGACGCGGTGTGCGTCGAAGCAGCTTCGCCCACCAGCCTCTTTGCTTCGCCGCGAGTGCGGCTCGTTCAGCTTCTTCGTTCTCCCGCTCAAGGCGCTCCCGCTCCCTTCGCTCCGCGGCGATCTTCGGGTCGGCGGCGATTCCGGCATCCGCCATCCCGACTGCTATCCAGCTGGCTCCGAGAAGAATGACGATGCAGATCAGGTTGAACCAGATCAGCAAACCGATGATGGCGAAGCTGGCAAGGAGCGGATTGCGTCCGGCGCCGCCGAGCAGCAGGCCCCCGAGGATCTTCAGGATGCCGAGTGCTACCGCCCCGAGAACTGAACCGACGATCAGCCGCCGGAACGGGATATTGAGCCCGGACAGAACTCGGTAAAGCATGGCGAGCACGAATGTGTCGAGAAGGAGCATCAGCAGCAGGCCGACAATTCGACCTAGGACGGTGGACACGAGCGAGTTGCTGTGGAGCCCCATCCAGTCCAGTGTCGCCCCGAGGGCCTGGGTGCTAAGAACTGAAAGTACCGACGAGATGATGAGGGCCACGCCGAACCCGATCATGAGACCGAAGTCCTTGAGTTTGAGCAGGATGACGTTGAGGCGTTCCCCTGGCAGGTTAAACAACGCTCGCACGGCATCGCGCGCGGAGGAAAGCCATCCGACGGCTGTGAACAACAGGCCGGCCGCCGCGATTGCCCCAGTCCAGCCGAGAATCTGCACCTGCATCAATTGGACCGGGTCGACAACGCCTTT
>JBDTCD010000064.1:0-6686 GCA_039923755.1 Terrimesophilobacter sp.
GCACTGTCCCCTTGTTGCAACACGGTTCCTTGTCCGACGACTTCGCCGTGGGCAGCGATTTCCGCGGGTGGCTGTGCGCCGGGCGCCGCTGGTGAAGCGCACCCGCCAAGCACGGCAATGGCAATGAGTGTGGCAGGAAACTTCCAGTATGGGGCCCGTGATCGCGAAGTCATGAGACCACTGTGGCGTGAGCTCCGCGTCAAGGAAACCCAACGAAACTGACTTTCTGTTCGTCATGACCGTGCCGATAATCTGGAAAACGACTGAGCGTGTGCTGTTAGGCGGTTGGAGATGCCTCGCCGGCCGTCTCGGGGGCGGATAATCAGCCTTCGGAAGAAGAGGCCGATGCATGCCATGCTGTTCGATACCGATCTGCTCAACGGGCCGTTCCTGGTGGGGAGCTTGGTGACAAGTCTTGACGCTTTCGCCCAAGCCCACAACGACCTTGCGCCGGTTGTTGTCATTCGAGACCAGCTGGGTGAGGCGCATTCCGGGCTGTTCGGCTCGCTGCGTGACACTTCCGGCGAGCCGGCTCCTCGCAACAGTTCGCCTTCCGGCCCGATCGCCCGCGGCTTCGGCGTGAGCGCGGAAATGTATGACGCGGCATCCCCGCTGTCGAGCATGGTCGACCACGCGCCATACGCTGACACTGTGGCGATATCTGCGGTTGGTCAACATGATCGCCGATTCGAGCCAGTTCAAACGCTCGTGTCGGATTCTGCGCGAAAGGCCGGCATGACGGTCACCGCCTTCGACGTGCCCGGCACAGCCCATCCCTGGCGTTGCGCGACCGCGGCATTTGTTGGTGGGCTGCAGGTATCTGGTTCGAGGTTCGGCGTGGAGTCAGGATGAGGTATTTTCGGCGGATCCCCGTCACTCTGTCGATCGCGGCAGTGTTGTTGGCGGTCTCGATCATCTCAGGAGGGATCTTCGGTCGCCTTTCGCCCCTCGTTGGCGATCGGCTGGGCACGGGGCTTGACCCATTCCAGGACCAGGGAACGATATTTTCACCGATCACCTCTGTGTTCCTGGTCAACGGTGCGGCGGTGCTCATTGTCGTGTTGGTGAGTGTTGTGCTGTTCATCGGAGCGGCAGAGCGGATCATGGGGTGGTGGCGAACTCTGCTGGCATTCGTCGTGACGACCGTGGTCGGAACGATCGTCGGGACCGGTCTTCAGGCTGTCGGTGTGCTGGCAGGAGAAGTTTGGGCAGTGCAGGTGCACGGCGTGACGACAATCGACCCCTTCACCCCGATAGCGGGCACCATGATGACCGCCAGCGCGTTCGCGGGGCCGCTCTGGCGACGCCGAATCCGCGTTATAGGGTTCTCTGTACTCTCGATGTTCGCGCTGTACTCCGGCCAGCCGGCGGACCTGTTTCGGCTGTTGTCGGCGGTTGCCGGTCTTGTCCTTGGCATCCTCCTTGCTCCGGGAACACCAGAACTGACATGGAGACGTAGCTCCCACTCTGAAACGCGGGGCCTCCTTGCCGCGCTGCTGGCCATTACGGCGCTCGGGCCGGTTATCACCATCTTTTCGCCAGCGAAATTCGGCCCGCTGCATTCTCTGGGCCTGCTCTTTCGTGACGTGCTCCCGCACGCCACAACCGTGGCCCGACACTGTCGACTCGACCTGAAAACGAACACCTGCCTGAGGGACTTCGCGCTCGCACGCCTTGATGGGCCGGGGCCAGTACTGCTGTCACTTCTGCCACTGGTGGTTCTTCTGCTGGCTGCGATCGGGATCCTCCAGAGCAAGCGGTTTGCCGCGTACCTTGCCATCTCGGTGAATTTGCTGCTTGCGGTCCTCGCCGCGTTTTACTACGGATTCATCCCGGTGTCGGGTTTGCCGTATGCGGTTCTCTCAACCCCGCGACCCCTCGAATCGACGATTACCCTGCTGGTCTCCACGCTTGTCCCGTTGGCTGTCGCCGTCATACTCATGGTCGGACTTCGCCACCTCACGGTCCGCAGTTCCAAGCGTGTGGTGCTTCGCTACCTGATCGTCGTGGTGTCCACATTCATCGTTCTCTCGGCCGCTTATGTCGGAATCGGATGGGCGAATCGCGGCCAGTTCCGCCCTGCGGTTACTCTGTGGGACCTGTTCTCGGACTCTCCCGAGCGTTTCATCCCGATTGGGTTCCTCGGGGTGGAGCGGATCGAGTTCGTACCGACCGGCGTGCTGACTCGGCTTGTGTATCAATGGGTTGGCCCCGTTTTCTGGATTGTGGTAATCCTCGGCGCTCTGGTTGTGCTCGGCTCAATTTTTCATCGGGAAGAGGCGGATGAACGCTCTCGCGTCCGTAAGCTACTCGAACGCGCCGGGGGCGGCTCACTGTCGTTTATGACCACCTGGGCAGGCAACCGCTGGTGGTTTGCTCCAGATGGTTCGGCGGCCATTGCGTATCGCGTCGTCGGTGCCGTCGCCTTTACGGTGTCGGACCCGCTGGGCGCGCCGGATGCACGCGAAAGCGCCGTCCGCGGGTTCGCCACTTATTGCGATGACAACGGGTGGACCGCAGTCTTCTACAGCGTTCATGAGGATCTTCGGCCCATCTTCGATGCCATGGGATGGTCCACGATGGTGGTGGGGGAGGAGACCGTGCTGCGGCCGGCGAACTGGACCATGCGCGGATCGAAATGGCAGGACATCCGCAGTGCTATCAATCGCGCGGAACGGTTGGGTATCCGGGCGGAGTGGACGACCTATTCCCGATTGCCGTTGCACATGACCACGCAGATTGAGGAGATCTCCGAAGAATGGGTAGCGGAGCAGGGGCTCCCCGAACTCGGGTTCACGCTCGGTGGCCTTGCTGAACTGCATGACCCTGCCGTCGCGCTCATGCTCGCGGTAGGGCCAGACGATCGCATTGAGGCCATTACCAGCTGGATGCCGAGTTATCGGGATGGGCGCATCGTGGGGTGGACACTGGACTTCATGCGACGTCGCCCGGAGAGCATGAACGGGATCATGGAGTTTCTCATCGCCTCGACGGTCATTCGCACCCAATCGAGAGATGTGGACTTTGTGAGCCTTTCCGCCGTGCCGCTTGCGCGGTCGTCGCAGTCCGATTCGGCGGGAACCAGCCGGCTCCTCGACTTCATTGCCACAACACTTGAACCTCTCTACGGGTTTCGTTCTCTCCTACAGTTCAAATCGAAGTTCCAGCCGGAGTTCCACACCCTGCTGATGGCCTATGCAGACCCACTCGCTTTGCCCACCATAGGGACAGCTCTGGCGCGGGCGTATTTGCCCAGCATGTCTGTGCCGCAGGCTCTGCGATTCATGCGCACCCTCGTGTGATTTCCCGATACCGATGGGCTTCGCCCTCGGAAGTGCTACCCTGAATATCGTGTTGTTCGCTCTGCTCCTTCTTCGCTGCCGCGACGAGTCCTAACCCAAGGCCTCCCTCGTCGCGGAGTTCGTCGTGGCCATCAAATATCGTGGCTGACCTGCTGGACTGAGCGAGAGACCTGGATCATGAAGAACACACAATCACCGTCGGCAATGCCGATTCACAAGTACCGTCCCTATCACGAGACCTTCGCCGTTGACCTGCCCGACCGGCAATGGCCGTCTCGCCGCATTACCGAAGCGCCTCGATGGTGCGCTGTCGATCTTCGTGATGGTAACCAGGCGCTCATCGACCCGATGAGCCCCGAGCGCAAGCAGATCATGTTCGACCTGCTGGTGCGAATGGGGTACAAGGAGATCGAGGTCGGATTCCCGTCGGCGAGCCAGACCGATTACGACTTCGTCCGAAAACTCATCGAAGAGAATTTGATTCCGGATGACGTGACCATCCAGGTACTGACCCAGGCCAGGGAAGAACTCATCAATCGCACCTACGAGTCGATTCGCGGCGCCAAGCAGGCTATCGTCCACCTCTACAACTCCACGAGCATTCTGCAGCGCGATGTCGTGTTTCGCACCGGCCGTGAAGGCATCATCGACATTGCCCTGAACGGTGCGCGCCTGTGCAAGGCGGCTGAGAACCTCGCGCCCGGCGTCGACATCTATTACGAGTACTCCCCGGAAAGTTACACCGGCACAGAACTCGAGTTCGCGCTCGATGTGTGTAACCAGGTGCTGGAAGTCTTCCAGCCGACACCCGAGCGCAAGGTCATCATCAACCTTCCCGCGACGGTGGAAATGGCATCTCCGAACGTCTACGCCGACTCGATCGAGTGGATGTCGCGGAACCTGAACCACCGCGAAAGCGTCCTCCTGAGCCTGCACCCGCACAATGACCGCGGTACAGCGGTGGCTGCGGCCGAGCTCGGATACCTGGCAGGTGCTGACCGCATCGAAGGGTGTTTGTTTGGAAACGGGGAGCGCACCGGCAACGTTGACCTCGTCGCGCTGGGGATCAACCTGTTCACCCAGGGAATCGACCCGCAGATCGACTTCAGCGACCTCGACGATGTGAAGCGCATCGCCGAATACTGCAACCAGTTGCCGGTGCACGAGCGCAGCCCATGGGCTGGGGATCTCGTCTACACGGCGTTCAGCGGATCGCACCAAGACGCGATCAAGAAGGGCTTTGAGGCCATGGCGGCGGATGCTGCCGAACAGGGTAAGTCTGTGGACGACCTTGTCTGGGCCGTCCCTTACCTGCCGGTCGACCCGAAGGACCTTGGGCGCAGCTACGAGGCGGTCATCCGCGTCAACTCCCAGTCAGGCAAGGGGGGAGTGGCCTATCTTCTCAAGGCCGATCACGCCCTCGACCTGCCGCGCAAACTGCAGATCGAGTTCAGTGGAGTCGTGCAGGCGAAGACTGATGCCGAGGGCGGTGAGGTCTCCAGCGCTGAGATTTGGGCGGCCTTCACGGACGAGTACCTGCCGTCAACCGTTCCCGACGATAAGTGGGGTCGGTTTGAACTGCAGCGCACCCGCACAGAAAGCGACATGTCAGGAGTTGTTTCCCTGTTCGCCGAGCTCCGAGTGGGCGAGGACACCGTCGAGGCGAATGGGACGGGAAACGGTCCGGTAGATGCATTCCTCGATGTGCTTGCCGGTGAGGGTATTGACGTGAAGGTTTACGACTATGTCGAGCACGCCCTCGGTGCGGGTGGGGATGCGCTCGCTGCAGCGTATGTCGAATGCCAGATCGGTGACAAGCGCTTGTGGGGTGTCGGTATTGACGCGGACATCTCCACGGCAAGCCTGAAAGCGGTCGTCTCCGCGGTCAACCGTGCCGTGCGGATGCTGTCCGACGATCGAGAGTTGGTGACCGTTTAGTCCAGAACGATCCGGGTGCGGCCTGCGAGGGCACGCACTGATGCGGACATCGGTACGCCGTCCCGCAGGTCTGGTGCAGAGATCGGTTCTCCATAGGTGGTGCGAACGGGCAGGACACCGGCCCAGGTGTCAGTGGCGATATCCTCGTCGGGGTCTTCAGGCCACATGGTCGAGGTCTTAAAGGTCCACTCATCGATGCGCATGCGCAGGACGAGGGTTGCTGCGAGTTCCTTGCGGTTGTGTGGCCGCAACTCGCCGCGTCGGCCAGGCAGGAGGCTGTCGGTCACGAGGTCAAGCGCCGCCAGTTTCTCGTCGCCGTCGAGTCGGTCGCATGCGCCGAACAGGACGGCGCTGCGGTAGCGCATCGACGACTCGAACGCGGACCGCGCGAAGACGAGTCCATCGACGGTCATGATGGAAGCGGTGACGGGTATGCCCGTTGCCAGGCGGCGTAGCCACCAGGAACCGGTCGAGCCATGAAGCATCAGTGCATCATCCGTCGGCGCGAACGCCATGGGCATCACGACGGGACGACCAGACTCAACGAAGGCGAAGTGTCCGACGACGGTGTCGCTCAGTAGCCGATCGAGTTCAGCCCGATCAGTGGTGGTTACGCGCTCCGGCATTCGTGCGGGTACGGTGCGATTCACGCTCATCCCGCAATTCTGCTGCATCCGCGTCCTTCCGCAGGGCACCAGCACAATAGTCTTCGGTGCCCTGATAATTGATGGATGCCCCTCTACCGAGACGACGCGGTCGTGCTGCGCACCCACAAGCTGGGTGAGGCTGACCGAATCGTGACGTTGCTGGGGCGCCAGCACGGCAAGATTCGCGCCGTGGCGAAGGGCGTTCGGCGCACCGGATCAAAGTTCGGCTCACGGCTCGAGCCCTTTATGGTGGTTGATGCGCAGTTCTACGAGGGGCGCAGTCTCGATATCGTCACTCAGGCGGAGTCCATCGGCGCTTACGGCGCGGATATCATGGGCGACTACGCGAGTTACACGGCCGCCAACGTCATGGTGGAGACCGCCGACAAGATCACCGATGACAGCGGGTCACTCCAGCAATACCTGCTGCTCATCGGCGCGTTGAGGTCGCTTGCGCGGCAAGAACATGGCGCGAGCCTCACTCTGGACTCTTACCTCCTGCGCTCGCTCTCTATCGCCGGATGGGCGCCGAGCTTCGTCGACTGTGCCGTGACCGGGGCCTCGGGCCCGCACACGGCTTTCGTGGTGCAACTCGGCGGTGTGGTCGCCGACCACGTGGCCCCGCCGGGGGCGCCGCGCCTCGACCCGGGCACACTGGAGCTGCTTGCGGCACTGCTCGCCGGAGACTGGCCCGTGGCGGTTGCCGCGCCGGAGCGGTTCCGAAGCCAGGCAAGCGGTATCGTCGCGGCGTACACCCAGTTCCACCTGGAGCGCAGCCTGCGGTCGCTCCAGCACGTTG
>JBDTCD010000065.1:0-5600 GCA_039923755.1 Terrimesophilobacter sp.
ACGTGTCCTACGTGTTCCGCAGCTATTTTGGTTACCCGGCCGTTGAAGCCGAACGACTCATGCTGCAGGTGCATCTCACCGGCCGCGCTGTCGTCGCGTCCGGCACGCGCGAGGAGATGGAACGCCACGTCGAAGCCATGCACGATTTCGGCTTGTGGGCGACCATGGGAAAGGCGGATGCGTGAGAGCGTTCACCGCGGAAACGGGCGGCGGGGTGAGTGCCGAGATCGACCGCGATGAGGC
Organism: Terrimesophilobacter sp.; assembly: GCA_039923755.1. GTDB lineage: Bacteria > Actinomycetota > Actinomycetes > Actinomycetales > Microbacteriaceae > Terrimesophilobacter. Next base: position 244 of record JBDTCD010000065.1, read on the forward strand.
ACTCCTGTTGCAAAGCCTCGCATCCCAGGTCACGACGCTTCTGCACGAGGGCAACGGGACCGATCCGGCGATCGTGAGGCTCCTTCCGGACGCCTACCCGGGTGACGCGACTGCGTCCGCGGAGTTTCGCAGGTTCACCTCCTCCGGCCTCATCGACCGCAAGGTTGCTAACGCAGACACCATGATGGCGACCCTTTCTCCCGCGATCGAATCGGGCGAAGTTCACCTCGATGCCCAGCAGTCGGCAGCCTGGTTGCGTTGCCTTACCGACATCCGTCTCACCCTCGCGAGTCGACTGGGCATCGAGTCGGACGATCAAGAGACGACTGACGACCCGGTGTTGCGGGACTTGTACGATTGGCTCGGTTTCCTTCAGAACTCGCTGGTGGAGGCACTCGACGCCCACGTCATCGAGCCCCTTGCCGAACCCCCCACTGGCGATGAGTGACCTGGAACTCGGCGCCGAAGAATTCGATGCGCTCGTCGTCGCGGAACTTGACTTGCTACCCGATGACATGGTGGACGGACTCGACAATGTCGTTTTCGTCGTCGAGGATCGCCCGGAAGATGGCTCCCTGGATGTTCTTGGCCTGTATGAGGGAGTGAACCTCACCGAGCGTGGGCAATACGGTTTTGGTGAGTTGCCCGACCGCATCATCCTGTACCGCGAGCCACTTATGGACGTCAGTGAGAATCTCGACGAGCTCAAAGACCAAATCCACGTCACTCTCGTGCACGAGATCGCACACTTCTACGGGATTGACGACGCAGAGTTGCACCGCCTCGGTTGGGGTTAAGGACGGCCCGATTCGACCAATTTCTAGGATACTTCGGTACCGCTGATCACACTGTCAGCGAGGTTTTGCGGGTTCTCCCGTGCGATGAAGGCATCCTCCTGGGCTGCCCATTCGTCCCAGTGATCGTCCCACGTGTCGCCATCGCGTTCCTGCACGCGGGCGCGGCGGGTAAGCACGTCGAGCTCAACCCACACGGCGTAGGCGGCCAGCGCACGGTTCGCTCGGCTCAGCGCACCGCAGCCTTCGACGAGTATCGGCCGCGTCGGGTCAAGTACGTGCCACTCGGCAGCCCGATTGTCCGCCCAGTCCCAACGCTGCCAACGGCGCACAGTTGCCGTTAACACGAAGTCGTGAACGTGCTGGCTTCCCGCCTCAAGGCCCAGCCAACCTGGATACAGGTCGTCCATGCGCACGAGCTGAAGCTCGGGCTTTTGCAGGACCATCTCGCGGGCGAGTTCTGTCTTCCCGGAGCCGCTGCGACCGTCGACAAGCACGATATCGGGGCGACGAGCGCCGGGTGCAGCTTCAGCCGACAATGAAATTCCAATGTCCGGTGGTGACGGCGACGGTAATCGCGATCATACCGATCATCACGCCGACAATCACGGTCATCCATTCGCGCCAACCGAATCGGGACTGTCGTGCCCATGTGCGTGGTGTAGTTCCTCCAAATCCCCGCGCCTCCATCGCCACGGCGAGTTTGCTCCCCCTTCTAATGGCGAGCACGAGGAGTGCGAACACGAGGCCGGGGATTTGGACGAGCCGGCCGGTGTCGCCGACGCCTCGCGCCCTGCGTGCGAGTTCCAGAAATCGCCAGTCGTCGCGGAATAGTCCGACAAGCCGAAACGCGGCTAGCGCACCGAGCACGAATCGGCTCGGCAGGTGCCATACCTGGGCCAGGCCATCTGCAAGGTCTGTGGCATCGACGGTGATGAACAACACGACTGCTGGTAGCCCGATCGCCAGAACCCGAAGCGCGGTCGCGATCGCGAGTTCAATCGAACCGTCGCTGATGCGGATGGCAAGCCACTCCCAGTAGACAGTTCCTGAAGCCTTCCCGTAGAGCAGGATCGTGATGCCCGTCAGCGGAGCCGCGATCCACACCGGCAGCGTGCGAAGCCAAAACACCCTCCTCCGAATGCCAAGGAATGGAAACGCGAGAAGTTCAAGTAGGACGGCGGTGCCCGCTGAAACCCAGTCGATCGTGAGGACGAGGCACGCAGCGAGGAGAAGTGCAGCGCCCAGCTTCGCTACCGGGTTCACTCGATCGAACGGATGAACTGAAGTAAACGGCTGCCTCACAGTCGCACCTCACGATCGGCGAGGGCATCGACGAACACCTGGTCGTGCGTCATCGCCACGACAGAACTGCCATCCGTCACCAGGTGGTCAAGGAGCGCGACCATTTCCGCCCAGGTTGTGGAGTCCTGGCCGAAGGTCGGTTCGTCGAGCACGAGCACTTGTGGACGGGTTGCGAGTACGGTCGCCACACTGAGTCGCCGCTTTTCACCGCCGGAAAGTGTGAACGGATTGGCTCCCGCTAACTCAGCCAACCGCAACCGCTGCAAGAGCTCGTCGACGCGCTCGGTGACCTCCCCTGCTGCGAGCTTCAGCGCCCTCGGCCCTACCGCGAGTTCGTCTCGCACGGTAGACGTCAGGAACTGGTGTTCGGGCTCCTGGAACACCGTACCGATTCGGGTGAGCAATTCGCGTGATTTCCAGCGGATGGGGCGCTCACCTGCACCTGACCGTAGCTGTGGCGAGGCGACCACGTCGCCATCGAGCGGCGGAAGTAGGCCCGCAAGAGTTAGGCCCAGTGTCGTCTTGCCGGATCCGTTTGACCCGGTGATCGCGGTTGCAGTCCCCTCGTTGATTTCGGCATCCGGCACGGAACGATCGAATGTGACGGTTCCTGTCGAGGCGCGGCCGATGGTCAGCTCTCGAGTGGACAGCAGCAGCGGTCCCGGCGAATGCCTGTGCGGGGGGAACAGCGGAGGACATCCTGGAACCCAGATGCCGGCCTCACCCAGTTCCTGCCCACGCGCCAGCAGGACATCATCCGGCGGGCCATCAGCCAATAGGCCGCCGCCTGGGGAAAGCACGATGACTCGCGTGATCAGGGGAAGCCACACATCGACGCGATGCTCGACAACCACGAGGGTCGTTCCGGAATTCTCGAGCACGTTGCCCACGGCTCCCAGAAGCGCGGTTACCCCTGCGGGGTCAAGATTTGCGGTGGGTTCATCGAGAAGCAGCAAACCTGGACGCATCGCAAGAACACCGGCAAGCGCAAGCCGCTGCTTCTGCCCGCCGGAAAGTTGGGTGGTCGATCGATCGAGAGGCAGGTCGAGGCCGACGTCGCGGAGTGCTACCCGAACCCTGTCCCACATCTCATCGCGCGGTACACCGAGGTTTTCGCAACCGAAGGCAACGTCGTCACCGACTCGCGCGAGAATCACCTGGCTGTCCGGATCCTGCAAAACAAGCCCCGCGCGGCCGCGCGAGTCTGCGACCGGGCGATCGTCGATGAGCAGTTCCCCTTCCGGCTCCCCTTCGTCGGACCCGCCGAGCACGCCGGCGAGCGCTTGAAGCAGCGTCGATTTGCCCGCCCCCGAGGCACCGAGAAGCAGAATCCGCTCTCCCGGCTCGATAGAAAAGTCGAGTTCGCGCAGCGCCCACCGGGACCTTCCGGCATGCCGCCAACCCCATCCGCGGGCGCGGACGCCCGAACCGCGGCCGACCGCGTCCGCGGGATACGTGCCCACGGTTAGACGCGCACGCTGGTTTCGCGGCCTGACGCAAACCGATCGAGTGCACCGGTTTTTGCAAGGCCTTTCACGGCAAGCCAGGATAGGTAACCCGCGATGACGCCACCGCTCACGATCGATGCGACGGTGTACACGCCCATGAAAAGGGTGTTTGCGCCCGGATACCAAACGATGAGCTCGAAGACCGCCTTCGCAATTCCCGCACCGATACCGGCGAGAATGGCCACATACACGCGCCAGTTCGCGTAAAAGAAAAGGAGAAAGATGATCTCGGCACCCAGTCCCTGGACGAGACCACTCACGAGCGTGGTCGCCCCATACTGGCTTCCAAGGAGTGCAGACAACACGGCGGCGACGAACTCGCCGTATAAGGCAGCACCGGGTTTGCGAACGACGAGCGCGGTGAGTACGCCTGCGAACAGCCAGAGGCCGCCGTCCAGTGCCTGAAGCCCCGGAAGGAATGCCTTGAACGGTGCCGTCACGGCGTCGTGGGCTATATCCCAGCCGAAGAAGATGACACTGCTCGCCACCGCGATGACGCTCGCCACGACAATGTCGACGACCCGCCACCGCATCGGCCGCTTCGAGGTCTGATGTGGTCTGGTTGTATTGGTCACTTTTCGTGCCCTTTCGTGTGAGGAAATGGCACGGGATTTATGAGATTGGTCCTCCCTGCGCTGGCATGATCCAGATCAGGTTCGACGGTCGAAGCTTTGATCAGCTTCCTCTCAGCCCGGCTCACCGGACTCCCGTGTTCACTTTTGATTATACGTGACAGGGTGGAGTAATGGACTTTCGCATCTTCACTGAACCGCAGCAGGGCGCAAGCTATGAAGATCTACTCGCCGTAGCGCAGGCGAGCGAAAAGCTCGGTTTTGACGCATTCTTCCGCAGCGATCACTACCTAGTCATGGGCAAGGGCGACGGCCTTCCCGGCCCCTCGGATGCGTGGACTTCTCTCGCAGGACTGGCCCGCGAGACAAGCCGAATCCGTCTCGGCACCCTCGTCTCCTCGGTGACGTATCGTTTCCCCGGTATCCTGGCGATTCAGGTCGCACAGGTGGATGCGATGTCCGGTGGCCGTGCCGAGCTCGGCCTCGGCGCGGGATGGTTCGAAAAGGAACACCTCGCCTATGCAATCCCGTTCCCCGAGAGGCGATTCGGGATGCTCGAGGAGCAGCTCGAGATTGTCACCGGATTGTGGAGAACGCCGGTCGGTGACCGATACAGCTTCACCGGCGAGCACTACACGCTCATCGACTCCCCCGCACTTCCAAAACCCGTGCAGTCGCGTGTTCCCGTGATTGTGGGAGGCGGAGGAGCGAAGAAAACGCCAGCGCTGGCGGCAAGATTTGCGACCGAGTACAACACCGGTTTCACGTCCTTTGCCGACATGGCGCCAAGGATTGCGCGAGTTCGCTCTGCGTGCGAGGATGCGGGCCGCGATCCGTCAACTCTCGTCCTGTCCATGCCGGGAAGTGTCGCAGCAGGTGCGACACTCGCCGACGCCGAGCGTCGTGCCGAAGCGATAGACCAGGACCTCACGAAGATGCGGGAAGGCGGGTTTGCGGGCACCGCATCCGAGGTTGTTGACCAGGTGGGGGCACTTTCCGAACTTGGAATCACACGCATTTACTTCCAGGTGTTGGATTTGCACGACCTCGATCACCTCGATTTTCTCGCCCGTGAGGTCGTGCCGCACTTCGTCTGAGCCCTAAGCTCTCCGCATGGAACTCACGGAATTCGAGAAGTTCAGTGTGGAGCTGCTGGCCAACGTGGCATCAATGCCCGG